>JBBSRP010000102.1:0-10375 GCA_038242935.1 Flavobacteriales bacterium | reverse complement strand
TTTGAGCGCTATCATAAGTTTAATATCAAAAATAGCTATTCAAAAAAGCAAACGCTGACTTTAAAAGAACTGAATACTCTTGTCGTGGGAGATTATGTAACACATATCGATCACGGAATAGGAAAGTTTGGTGGACTTCAGAAAATTCAGGTTGAAGGAAAATTACAAGAAGCGATAAAACTTGTTTACGCAGATAATGATATAGTGTATGTGAGTATTCACTCATTGCATAAGATTGCGAAGTACAGCGGAAAAGACGGGACACCGCCAAAAATATACAAACTCGGATCAAATGCTTGGAAAGTTTTAAAACAAAAAACCAAAGCGCGAGTTCGACATATTGCCTTCAATTTGATTCAGCTTTACGCTAAAAGAAGGCTGGAGAAAGGGTTTCAATACAAGCCAGACAGTTACTTACAACTCGAATTAGAATCCAGCTTTATCTACGAAGACACTCCCGATCAGACCAAATCTACTCAAGATGTCAAGGCCGATATGGAGAGCGATCGCCCGATGGACAGATTAGTTTGTGGAGATGTTGGATTTGGTAAAACCGAAGTTGCAATGCGCGCGGCTTTCAAAGCGGTGGACAACGGAAAGCAGGTTGCCATCTTAGTTCCAACAACGATTTTGGCTTATCAGCACTACCGCTCTTTTACTGAAAGGCTAAAAGATATGCCAGTGACAATTGGTTATGTAAACCGTTTTCGAACAGCTAAAGAAAAAGCCGAAACTTTAAAAGATCTCGCCGAAGGCCGACTTGATATTATTATTGGAACACATCAATTAGTCAGCAAAAACGTGGTTTTTAAGGATTTGGGATTGCTAATTGTCGATGAAGAACAGAAATTTGGTGTCAACGTAAAAGATAAATTAAAAACGATTGCCGCCAATGTTGATACACTCACATTGACCGCCACTCCTATTCCGCGTACACTTCAGTTTTCATTGATGGCGGCGCGCGATTTATCCATTATTTCTACGCCTCCGCCAAATCGTGTGCCGATAGAAACGCACGTAGTTTCGTTTAGCGAAGAAATAATTCGCGATGCTATTTCGTACGAAATTCAGCGAAATGGTCAGGTTTTCTTTGTGCATAATCGAATCGAAAATATCAAAGAAGTTGCGGGAATGATTCAGCGACTTGTGCCTGACGCCCGCGTGGGAATTGGCCACGGACAGATGGACGGGAAGAAGCTTGAAGAACTGATGGTTGCCTTTATGAATGGAGAATTTGACGTTCTTGTGGCGACAACTATTATCGAAAGTGGATTGGACGTTCCGAATGCCAATACAATTTTCATCAACAATGCCAATAATTTCGGCCTTTCAGATCTACATCAAATGCGTGGTCGTGTGGGTCGAAGCAATAAGAAAGCTTTCTGCTATTTTATCACACCGCCATATTCTGCAATGACCGAAGATGCTCGTAAACGGATTCAGGCGCTAGAGCAATTTAGCGATTTGGGAAGCGGGTTTAATATTGCGATGAAGGATTTGGAGATTCGTGGTGCCGGAGATCTGTTAGGTGGAGAGCAAAGTGGTTTCATCAACGAAATCGGTTTTGAGACCTATCAGAAGATTATGAATGAGGCAATCGAGGAACTTAAAGAGAACGAATTCAAGGATCTTTATGATGAAGTGGAACCTCAAAATCAGAAAGAAAAAGAATATGTCAAAGATCTTCAGATAGATTCTGATTTCGAATTACTATTCCCTGACAATTATATCAACAACGTTTCTGAGCGATTAAACCTTTATAATGAACTCAGCAATGTTAAGAATGAAGAAGAATTATTGGCTTATGAGCAGAAGCTAATCGACAGATTTGGGCCTTTGCCAAAACCAGCAATTTCACTTCTCAATAGTATTCGAATCAAGTGGATTGCAACCAAAATTGGAATCGAAAAACTGGTTATGAAACAAGGCAAAATGATTGGATATTTCATCGCCGATCAGCAATCAAGTTTCTACCAATCGGATAGATTCACTGAGATTCTACAATTTGTACAGCGCAATCCTACATTGTGTAAGATGAAAGAAAAGCAGACATCAGGCGGATTGAAATTATTGTTAACATTTGATAATGTTCGATCAATAAGAAGGGCGTTGGAAGTAATGAATCAGCTGAAATTATAATTATTTTTTACATTAAATATTGAAAAGCTTCAAAGGAACTAATTAGATTAAGTTTTTTTGGAGCTTTTCCAGCTTTTGACGTCAATTCCTCGGCGCAAAACTTTTCTTGCAGCATCACATAAGGAGCTTCCTTTGGTCGCTCTTCTGTGCTGGCAAGAAATAGTTTTCCTGCCTGCGGGATTTTTGTTGCAATCTGGGCTAGGGTTTTGGTTGTTATTTCAAATAAAGATTTATCACAGAATAATCTCAAACTCACTTTGCTATAAATCGAGAATTAAAGTTTATTTTAGTAAGCAGAGGGAAATACTTTTTTTAAGCCAAAAACAGAATAAGAAAATGCAAGAAATTATATTATATCAAGACACAAATGGCAAAGTAAAAATTGAAGTCTTGATTCAAAACGAAACCTTATGGTTGCCACAAGCGAAAATTGCCGAACTATTTGGAGTGCAACGACCAGCCATTACAAAGCATCTTAAAAATATTTTTGAAACAGGTGAATTGCAGGAAGAAGTGGTAAGTTCCATTTTGGAACATACCACAGCACACGGCGCTATAGCAGATAAAAGTCAGGTTTCGAAAGTAAAATATTACAATCTAGACGCCATAATATCTGTAGGCTACAGAGTGAATAGCACACAAGCGACCGCTTTTCGTATTTGGGCAACCGAAAGATTAAAAGAATACATTGTCAAGGGATTTACAATGGACGATGAAAGACTTAAAAATCCTTACAATATTTTTGGCAAAGATTATTTTGAAGAGCAATTGGCTCGCATCCGAGATATTAGAAGTAGTGAACGACGCTTTTACCAAAAAATAACCGACATCTATTCAAAATGTAGCGCTGACACCAGCTTGGTGAACTATTAGAAAATCGTGAATTAGTAATGCTCGGTACTAAACAATTGATACAAGAAATTAGTACAGCACCTTATGATATTTCTAAACTGTCCGTGAAATTTAACTATTAAAAATACTAACTTAAATCATCATCAATTTTACTAGATAATTGTCTTGTATCAAAAATTGTCACTATTTCTATTTCATTATAAGTTTTAATTCTGCAAGAGCCGATAAATACACCTTTATTTTAAGAAAGCTTATCTAAAAACGACTGATAAGAAACTCGTTTGCCACTATTCAATTCATCAATGCCTGTTCGAATTTCTTGTTGTTGATAATAGGTTAATTCATCCCAAAAATCTGCTTTTTCTTTGTTTACAAAATTAGCAAGACCTTGAATGAAATCCGAATTTTCATTTTCTAAGATAAATTTCAGAAGTTCTATTTTTGTTTCATATAAATCCATAATAGTAAATTCAAAAATCCACATTTGAAATATATAAGTCAAAAGTAGTGGCACATCTTATTATAAATACTTAGATTTTACTATTTCGCCAAAAACTCCTTAGCAGTTAAAACGGGAATTTTCATATTCTTAAAATCCTTTTTATTGCGAGTTATAATAATATCAATATGATTTTCTATCGCTGAATAATATTGTAAACCATCTTCAAAATCGGGAAATTCATCATCGGACAATGCTAATTGCGTAATTTTATCATCAAGGGATAATACTTCCACTAGCACTTTAAATTTTCGTAGAATTTCTCGGGCTTCTTTGGCAGTTTTCAACTTGCAGAGAATATAGTTTGTATTTGCAAATGTCAACGCTGAGATAGTTAATTGCAGTTCTTTTTTGTCGCCGCGTGAAAATAAATCCGCTGCTTCCTCGTAAAAATCTTTTCTTTTTGAGAGTAAGTCTATGACGATATTGGTATCAACTAATATCCTATTCATTTGTATTTCTCAATTAGGTAATCTGTATAAGCATCTTTAACATCAAAATTCTCATCAAGCGTTATAACACCGCTAAGACTTTTAACTAAAGGAGTAATCTCAACCTTCTCTTTTTTGCGAGTAGTGAGAGTGGCCAAGTATGATTCAATGAGTTTTGAAAGACTTGTGCTATTCTCTGCGGCATAAGTTTTTGCACTTTCTATTACTGATCCATTAAGGCTGAGCGTTAGTTTCTTATCCATTTTAAATTTCTTTACGTACAAATGTACTACTTTACTACGTAAATTTAGAAATAATTGCGGCTATTTATTGATATAGAACTAGTTAGCTATTAATTTTTAAAGTTTTGAAGTTAATTACTTTTAAATAAAGATGAATTCCAGTGTGTAATTTTCCCAACTGACAAAGTAAATCTACGATCTATCAGATCGATTTTTTCTGCGGACACGGATTGTACCTGAAGCCTTGCCGAACTGGGCAAGTAAATCTGTGCTATAGCAACGGAGCATAACTAGTCCTTCTGACTATTCACTTCTTCATCGCCGCCCAACCCGCGCGAAGGATGGGAACGGCATCCTTTGCTGCCACACTCAAATTGCAATGTTATAAAATTATTTCTGGCAGTAAAGATACAGTGGACAGCCTGACACGAGCCTACGAAATTTTGAATGTTAAAATAAAATCTCTGGCGAGTGGCGCGCCCAAAAGAAAATCATCAAACAAAAAAAAGCAGTCAATCGGAGATTTAAACTCTTCTTGACTGTCTGTAATTAATTATTTGACGAAAAATTTATAATCTTCTTATCTACAAAAACTTAGTTTTTAAGAACTTTAAAATTCACTTCTTTACCTTCAAAATTCAGTTTAAAGAAATATGTTCCGGTTGCAAACTGCGAAATATCCACTTTTTCATCCGTTGAATCTACAGAATTTGAATACAATAACTGTCCTTGAATATTATAAATATTTACTGTACTAATTGGAGTTTTGGAAGTAATATTCACAATTCCGTTAGTTGGATTTGGGTAATAAGTGAAGTCGATATTGACGAAATTATTCACGCCTAATTCTTGTAAACAATCTGTCAAAATTTTAAATCCTGCGCCATTTACTGCTTGATCTGAACTAAAGCGCAACGTCAGAGCTCCATCTATCGCGGTAGAAGTATAAATTTCTGGAAGCGTATTTCCCGTCAAACCTTGAGGAGTAAGAGCAGTGGACGTAATTCCAGCACCATCATAAATATATAAGAAGTCATATTCGTCTTCTAAATCAAACTGTGTAAACGTCAGTTTCATTTTGGTATTAGGCAAATTTGGAATTAGCACTCGAACATATGATTCCATATTGCCATAATTTGAAAACGGCCCGCCGCTATCCGTTAAAGTCGCTCCTGCACAAATTTCTTCGACATCCGTTACAAATAATGTCGAACGACCAGAAGCAGTAAGAGCACCCTCGCAAGTAGGCTTAACTGTTACGCTATAAAATTTATTTGGCAGCAAATCTGTAATCACAAATGAATTTGTATTTGAAATAGTATATATTGGCGTCGCCGAACTATTATTTGGCTGTACCGCAACTTGCCACGGTCCTGTAGAAACTTCATCAATCCAAGTTACGGTCGCAATTCCTTCTGTTCCTTGTTCAATATTGATAGACGAAACTGTGTTGATACAAGTTGTAATACAATCAGTTCCTAAACAAGTTCTGCTATTTACAGTGTTCAAAATCGCATTTGTAGGCTGTGGTCCAAAACCATTCGCAAAATTTATTCCGATTCCGCTTACCAAGTGGCAGTAGCTCATTATTGTTCCTTTTACAATTGTAGTAGGCAATAATGGAGGGCTTTGAAGACAATTAGCACCTTCGGCAGTTGATCCGATCGCGTAAGGCGCACAGTTATCAATTGCTGTATTATTCCCGTTCCAAGCGCAAGAATGCGTGTGACGAGACCCAAAAAGGTGGCCCATTTCGTGCGCAATAACCTGCACTGTCCAAGAAAATGTAGGAACGGTCGCGTAGCTAAAATTCACATCTGAATAGCAAAAATTATTCGATTTACACAATCCATTTATCGTTACCGCTACTCCACCAAGACCTCCCGGATCGATGCCGACAAGTTGACCTAAATCACCATCAAAAACAGGTCGTAATGCGTTAAACTGATAAAGATAATCTACAGAACCATCCCCTTCGTAAGGATCCTCTTCTGTCCAGATATAAATTGATTTTAATGAAGTTGTGATTCCATCGTTTTCATAAAGTGTTTGAACATTATTAAAAACAGCCGTCATCCAGTTTGCTGTTTCTATGATACTGCTATTGTTAGCAAGGTAAAGATCGTGGTCCATTTCAAAATACATTGTTACACACTTTGTGCTTTGAGGTCCTTTTGCTTGTGGAATTTCCTGTACATCTTGATGAGTATCTTCGTCTTTTACCGCACAGCTAAATTCATTGAGAACTTTTAGTTTACTGTCAGAATACACGATATAATCTTCGGTATTTCCTTTGACATCGATTTTTGCTACCACAAGATTATTGATTTCATCAGCCGAAACAATTCCTTGCATTTGATTTCTGAAGAAACTAAAAGCTGCTACCGCTGTCTTGCTTCCACTAATTGTTCCGCGGTAGTGAACTCCTGCAGAATAATCGACATTTTGAGCTTTGTCTGTATCAACATGAAAATTGTCAGCAAGAATTTCCTGTTTGTACAAAAGAACTTTGATCAGTTTTCCACTATAAGGAATTTCGATTTCAATTGCAGGATATTTATTCACTACAACTTGATTGATGGCTTCCGTATTGACTTTTGCCATTGTCGCACCGTCTACAGCTTTCAAAATTGCATCTGTGGCAGGAGTTGAACTTGGAGTAATGACTTGGATTTGTCTAAACTCGACATTGTTACGCAGCATTTTGCTCACATTGTTGGCAATTTTTTGCTGTGCAGAAACTGAAAAAGCAGCAATCATCAGCAATAAAGTAAAAGTATATTTCATTAAGTAATTTTTAAGGTTCGTAAAAGTAATTCTAAATAATTCAGCATTAGCTAAAAGAATCTTTGATTTTTAGCAATTAAATTATTAAAAGTGGTAGAAGGCATTCTCTAGATGTTCCAAATCATACTTTCCTCTGTTTTTATGAATCGCAATAATATCAAAGCGAACTTCAAGCTCAAGTACATTGCTCACAACATATTCATTTACGGCAGAAACTAATAATTGGATTTTCTTTTGTTTCACAGCTTCTTGCGGAAGTCCAAAATCTATAGAAGATCGCGTTTTGACCTCAACTGCAACAAGCACATCACCTATTTGGGCAATAATATCCACTTCGGCTTTGCCAAAAGTATAATTCTTCACCAGAATTTTGTAGCCGTTTTTTTCGAGATGTTCGACTGCCAAGGCCTCGCCTATCTCTCCAAGTTCGTTGTGCTCTGCCATATTTTTATAAGATTAAATACAAGCATTTTTATAGTAGAAATCTATTCGAAAACTACTGTGCTTCCAGTTTCTGTAACTTTCATTGTTGCCGTTCGACCCATAATTATCGCGCGATTGTCTTTGATATGGCCCGCTGGGAAATTATAAATTATCGGAAATTTATAATCCTTTAATACATCTTGAATAATATGCAATGCATCTTTTCCCCACGGAATATCGTTATCATTCATACTGGTCATTCCACCCACGATTACGCCTTTTACATTCGCAAAATAGCCATTTCGCTTCATATTCATTAACATTCGGTCGATATGGTACAGATATTCGTCCAAATCTTCAATAAATAGAATTTTGTCTTTGCAATCAACTGCCGATTCTGATCCGAGAACGCTGTAAATTACCGATAGATTTCCACCTACAATTTCAGCTTTTGCCGTCCCAAGTCGATTTAATTGATCTTTCGGCATTTTGTACGAAAGTTTCTGTCCAAAGAGAGCATCGTGCAAAGTTCTTGTCGCTTCGTCAGTCGCCGTTCTGCTACTTATGGCCATCATAGCGTGAATTGTTTCGATATTTAAGTTGTTGATATGGCTGTGCAAAACCGTCACATCGCTAAAACCAACTACCCATTTTGGATTCTTTTTGAAGTTTGCAAAATTTATTCTATCCACAATTCGAACGGTTCCGTAGCCACCTTTTGCTGCCCAAATTGCTTTAATATTCGGATTATCAATCATCTCCTGAAAATCCGTCGCGCGTTGCCAGTCAGCTCCCGCAAGTTGGTTATCTTCTTTTCCGATGGATTTTCCCAAAACCACTTTCAGTCCCCAACTCTCCAAAAGTTGAATTGCTGGTTTTAAAGTTGCTTGATCTATTTTTCTGGCAGTTGCTAAAATCCCAACGGTATCGCCTTTTTTTAGGTATGGTGGTGTTATCATTTTTTCCTGTGCTTGTATGCTTGTTGCAAATAAAAATACGAATGCTGCCATTAAAGCGCCGATTTCTATCTTTCCAAAATTTCTCATTCTCAAAAGTAACAATTCTCTAAATGACAAGATTGCAATTTGTCAGAAAAGTTGAGTTTTGAATCATTTTCAGAATTAATTGTTATTAGATAGAAAGATTTTTTTGGCTTTCGCCGAAAATATACAAACCGCTCAAGATTTTGATGGCGCAGGGTTTTGATTTGTCTTCGGTTGAAGTACTTCGTAAAAGTTGAAGTCATTTGCTAATCAAAGTTGTCGTCCCGATTCCTGGTGCTTGCCTGTGGCGAGTACCTACTTAGTTCTGATAACTAGCAAGGAGCGTCTGTGACGCGGCTATAAAAAAGAAATTTATTTTGTAGCCATCCGCGTTGCAAACGCTCTATTTACGTATCTCAAGAAAGTAGGTACTCGTGGTAAACGAGCACCAGAAGAGGTGGCGTCGGTCGTTCAAATTATTGATTTGTCTACTGTCAAAGTTTTTTATAAGAATTGAAGTTACTTGCTAATGAAAGTTGTCGCCCAGTTTTTTGGTGCTTGCCTGTGGCGAGAACCAACTTAGTTTTGAAAACTAGTCACAGCGTCTGTGCCTAGTTTTCAAAACAAATTTATTATGTAACGATCCGCGTTGCAAACGCTTTATTTACGTATTTGAAGAAAGTAGGTACTCGTTGTAAACGAGCAGCAGAAGAAGTGAGAATTTCGTGATGCAATTAGGAAAATAATTTTCTGGATTATGGCAAAAGCAACTTATAAGTCGTCGTCTTCTTATCTCCAAACTTTTCCATAATTCCATTTTCTACCGCTTTCTTTAAATCTCTGCTCGCTGTTGCAGAGGACAAATCTTTGAAGTAATTCATATAATCTTTTCTAGAAAAGTCATGGACATAATTTTCAACGAACATTTGAATTCTGTCTTTGCTCGTGAGTTTTTTTGTAGAGCTTTCTAGAAGTTCACTTAAAGAATTATCAATTATACTCAACATATATTCGATGAACTTTGTTGATTTTCCTTCTTTATCTGAAGCTGATAATGCTTGATAGTAAGCTGATTGATTTTTTGAGATTAAAGTTTCAAAAGGTAAAAACTCAAATAGCGGACACTGATTCATCAAAATCAAAGTTTGCCACAATCTTCCCATTCGACCGTTGCCGTCCATAAAAGGGTGGATAAATTCCATTTCGTAATGAAATACACAACTTTTGATTAAAGAGATTTCAGATTCATTCTTTAGATATTCAAATAAATCTTTCATTAAATAAGGGACATTAGAATGTGGAGGTGCGATATGCTCAACTTCCAATCCTTTCATTATTCCAACACCTTTGTTTCGATATTTCCCAGCATTCTCAACAAGATCTTTCATGAGAATTTTATGCGCTTTCAGAAAATCTTTTTCAGAATGATATTTAAAACCTCTCAAATTCTTGTAAACTTCCAACGCATTCAAAACTTCCGCAATATCTTTTTGCGGACCAATAACTCTTTTGTTTTCGAGTATAGCTGTCATCTGTTCTTCGGATAAAGAATTCCCCTCAATACTTAATGACGATTGAATGGTTTTAATTTGGTTTTGTTTCCTCAGGCTGGGATTTGTCTTGACGAGATATTTCGCATTCACTTCTCCAATCTTCTCAGAGATGGATGAAATTTTCTTGAGAATTAAAGGCGTGATTTCGTAGGGTGGTTTCATTTTGATAGTATCATCTGATACTATCAAAAGTAATAAAAATTTGATTTATCAATTTGTATTTTATAAAAAAAATAGAACACTCAAGATCACGATTTCGATTATTTACAAGAAATTTACAATGAGAATCTACCAGTTAGAAGAAATAAGGAATCTCTAAATTGAATCTTTATAAATGTTCTTAATGCTTTATTTTGCGACTCTGCAACAACGTTTTACTATTTCCAATCAACTTGCAGATTCTTGTAAATCATTTTTGGATTTTCCTTTCCTATAGCATTTGTAAATATAATTGCTAAATTGCTGA
>JBBSRP010000101.1:0-10390 GCA_038242935.1 Flavobacteriales bacterium | reverse complement strand
TGAGCTATTTTTATTTTCTAGGCGTTCGACTTAATATGATAATCTACAAATCAAAATAAAATCTGAATAAATAATCTTCTCAATTTATAAAAAAAACAAGTAAGCATGGATTATTTTCTTAAATCTTACTTAATTGTTTAAATTGAATTTTAATATTTTATTTATTCATGACTTTTTCTTCTATCAGCTTCTTCTCAAACAACTCCAACAACTGCTCTCGCAGCTCTGGACGTTTCAATGCAAACTCAATTGTCGTCTCAATAAAACCAAACTTCTCACCGACATCAAATCGTTGTCCGTCGAAATCATAAGCATATACAGACTGGACTTCGTTGAGCTTTTGAATCGCATCAGTCAATTGAATTTCTCCACCTGCACCTAGTTGATGCTCTCCTAGATAGTCAAAGATTTCTGGAGTCAGAATATAACGACCCATAATCGCGTAATTCGAAGGCGCTGTTCCAGCTTCTGGTTTTTCGACAAACTTGTTTACTTTAATCAATTTGCCGTCAACAGATACCGGATCAATGATGCCGTAACGATCTGTGTCTTTTTCAGCAACTTGTTGTACGCCAATCACACTCTTACCCGTTACTTCATGCTGGTTCATCAATTGAGCTAAGCAAGGCTCATCGTTCTCAACAATATCATCACCTAGTAAGACAGCGAAAGGCTCGTCACCAATAAATTTACGTGCTGACCAAATCGCGTGACCAAGTCCAAGTGGCTGCTTCTGACGGATAAAGTGAATTTCCACTTTAGACGTTTCCAAAACAGAATCCAACATATCCAACTTGCCTTTTTTCATCAATGTATCTTCAAGTTCAAACGCGTGATCAAAATGATCTTCAATCGCACGTTTGCCTTTGCCTGTTACAATAATAATATCTTCAATGCCTGAAGCTATTGCTTCTTCGATTATGTACTGAATTGTCGGTTTATCAACAATTGGCAGCATTTCTTTTGGCATCGCTTTTGTAGCTGGCAGGAAACGTGTTCCAAGGCCAGCTGCTGGTATGATCGCTTTTTTCACCTTCATCATTACACCCACTTAGACATTAGACGTTTATAGTTAGCATTTTACTCAATAGAAAAATCGACAGCTATACTTTATTGTAATAGTCACAGTACCAATCCGTGAACTTCTGAAGTCCTTCTTCAATAGAAGTTTCCGGTTTGAATCCAATCGCTTCTTCTAAACGTTTAGTAGAAGCATAGGTCGCAGGTACGTCCCCCATTTTAATCGGCTCAAATTTCTTTTTGAACTCTACTGGTCTGCCCAAGCTATTACTCAAGCATTTCTCAAGCGTATCAATAAAGACCATAAGCTTCTCTGGACTGCTATTGCCGATATTGAAGATTTTATGTGGAACCTGCCCCACTTCACTAGGTGGATTCGATAAGAGTCGTTGAATGCCTTCTACAATATCATCTACATACGTAAAGTCACGGTACAAGTCATTATCAAAATCACCGTTATTAAAGATGTTGATTTCTTTATCTGCAAATAATTTGTCTGTAAATCCGAAGTAGGCCATATCTGGGCGTCCCATTGGACCGTATACTGTAAAGAACCGAAGTCCAGTTGCTGGGATTTTGTATAAATGGCTATACGTATGAGCCATCAATTCATTCGATTTTTTTGTGGATGCATATAATGACACTGGATTATCTACAAAATCTGTTTCTTCGAAAGGAACTTTTTTGTTTGCCCCATACACTGAACTAGATGAAGCATATAACAAGTGGTCCACTGTGTAATGACGGCAAGCTTCTATAATATTGTAAAAGCCTATGATATTACTTTGGATATAGACATCTGGGTTTTCAATCGAATACCTCACGCCAGCCTGAGCTGCTAAATTCACAACAATGTTTGGCTTATACTCTTCAAAGAGAGCAGTCACTACTTCTTTATCAGAAATATCACCTTTGATAAAAACAAAGTTCTCATTTGCTTCTAATTGTACTAACCGATCATACTTTAACTTTACATCGTAGTACTCGTTCAAATTATCGATTCCGACTACTTTACAGCCAGCTTCGAGTAACCGTTTTGATAAGTAATACCCGATAAATCCAGCAGCACCCGTTATAAAATAGACTTTACTATAGTCTAGAGGCTTGTAATTCAAGCTTTCTCAACTCCTTAAGTCCGTCTTTGTTGGCAGGAGCTCTACCTACTGAGTAATATTCCACTCCAGCCTGTTTCATCTCTTCTACATTGTGAAGATTACGGCCATCATATACCAATGGCGTTCTCATCAGGTTTTTATAGGCTTGTGCATTAATCGCCTTAACTTCTCCCCATTCAGTGAAAATAAAGCAGACATTTGCGCCTTCTAAAGCTTCTTCTATATTGGTAACGTACGTAATGCTGCCTTTATTAATTTTTCCTTCAGGAAATACCTTAGCGAAGTTTTCTGCACCAGTGGGATCATAGGCATAAATATCAGCGCCTTGATTTAATAATAAAGGAACATTTTCCAGAGAAGGAGCTTCTCTTAAGTCGTCTGTTCCTGGTTTAAATGTAAGACCTAAAACAGCCACTTTTAAACCACTAAATGTAATCAGGCGTTTACTTGCTTTTTTGTACATCAACGTCTTTTGGTCTTTGTTTACGTCAATTGCAGCTTTAATAGTCTTTAAATCATAGCCATTTTGAGTGGCTAAGTATTCAAGTGCCTTCGTATCTTTAGGGAAACAAGATCCACCGTAGCCAATACCTGCATTTAGGAACTTGCTGCCAATGCGGTCGTCAAAACTCATCCCTTTAGCAACATCTTCAACATCTGCCCCAACCAATTCACAGAGGTTCGCAATATCGTTCATATACGAAATCTTCAGTGCTAGAAAATCGTTCGAAGCATATTTAATCATTTCTGCAGACTTTCTATTCACGGATACGATTGGCAATTTAAATGGCTCATAAATCTTCTTCAAAAGATTTTCCGCCCATTCGCTTTCTGTACCAATAATGATTCTCTTCGCATTCAACGTATCATGCACGGCAGATCCTTGTGCCAAAAATTCAGGATTTGAAGCCACTTCGACTTTTACATCTTCTATTAAAAAATCATGAATAAATTGTTCGACTTTATCGTTCGTGCCAACTGGAACAGTCGATTTAACAATTACCAAACAATCTTTCTCGATTGTTTCAGCAATTTGGCGCGCAACAGTTGCTATGTATGAGAGGTTGGCAGATCCATCTTCATTTTCTGGAGTTCCTACACCAATGAATACAGCATCTGCATCTTTATAAGCTGATTTATAATCAGTCGTATATTGCAGTCTTCCTACGTCATAGTTTTTCTTCATTAGTTCTTGTAGACCTATTTCGTATATTGGGGATACGCCGGATTTCATCAAGTTTACTTTGTTTTCATCTATATCAACACAGACCACTTGATGGCCTCTTTCAGCAAAGCATACTCCTGCGACTAAACCGACATATCCTGTACCTGCTACTGCTATTTTTAGCATATTACACCGTCCTTTAGAATCATTTAACACTTATTGGTAAATTTTTTTAGATAAATTATTTTTAGGATGTTTAAATGAAATATAGCCTAAATTTAATATGATAAAAATATAAATAGTTGCGTATGCAAAACTAATTATATTTAAGTATTCGTATATATTTAATTTAAAATACATAGTGATTCCATGAGCTGTAAGCCCAAAGATTACTAAAATACTTTGAAAAAGTACATCCATTATTTGTTTATTAAAAAAAGCATATCCACTAATAATTGATGAGGCCACAAAACGAAAAATGTACATAACACAAAGTATCTTAATATACTCTCCTGCCTCTCTATATCCAGATCCAAAAATTAATTCTGTTGCGCTGGGTGCAAACAGAGCTAAAATAGCGAAACCTGTAAAAGAAATAGCTGATAAAATCCCGACAAAACTCAGATAGTTTTTCCAGAGAGATTTCCCCTCTTGATGGAGGCTTGAAAGATTCTGCAAATATACCCTGCCTACGTTATTTGATATAAGTACTAATGGTAGTCCGAGTATCATATAAGATATTGCGTAATACCCTGCTTCTTTAGGAGAAAATAAAGATACAATTGAAAATGTTATCAAAGCATATGATAATGAATTGATTAGTTGTGCAGGAACCATATACAAAACGTGTCGGATATTTTCTTTATATACAGATATTACGTCAGAAAACCTGAAGCGTTTTTGCCTTTTTCTATATTCCAAATAGTTAGCAGACTGCAATTTCAACCCTAATAAAGGACTAGCAGCATACCCTATAGCCTGACCAAGCGCTCCTCCTCCAAGAATTCCCGAAAAAACCTGAATTATTCCTTTTAGTATTTCTCTTAAAATATCGACTTTAGACATCAGTTTATATTTTTTTTCTCTATTATTATGACTAGTAAATACGAAACGGATTCCATTAGTAAGTATGATAAGCGGTACAATAAGGATTACTATTCCAATGCTTGAAAATATGTTATTTCCGACAATTAGCATAATAATTAAAAATAATAAACTTATAAAAGATATTAAAAAGGCTGTAAATATACTCGTAGTCGTCAATCTGTCGGCTTTTATATTATCTTCAGATATGACCACTAGCATTGTTAACTTTAAAGATGCAACTGGAATCATAATATTTGCCATATTTATAATAAAAGCGTAAGTACCTAATTCTTCAGGTGTAATTAACCTGGTAAGGACCGGTTGGATTACTATATTGATTAATTGAGCTGCAATAGTTCCTAAACCAAGTGTAATGACATTCGATAGCTGGGTATTTTTTATATTCTTTTTTAAAAGCATAATTTTCTCCGTTTAAGTATCTAATCAAATTTAATTTGATTTTCAACTTTAAAATTTTTAACAATTCTCTTCTTGAGCACAAGGTCGATAATATAACAAAGTAATAAAAGTATACTAGTTATAATTAATATACTTCGATAAAAAGTAGTTGGTCCGTAAAGATACCATCTAATTGACAAAACTGGAATTAGTATTTGATAAACTAGTGCATACAAATTATTTAAAGAATATATTTTACGTATAATCAAAGCTAATATTAAAGTACTAAAAAAAACACCGATATATCCTAATCCAAAGTAAAAATATGATGGATATAATCCTCCGCCAACATTATACAAATAATTTTCTTTAACATAATTAGCTAAATTTCCAAATTCACTACTCCCTCCACCTGCAAGAAGTGTTTTAAGATACTCTAAAAAGTAGATAAATGTGTCTCCAAAATGACTAGCAGCAGTAATAGTAATAGAGGCATAATAACTATACGAAACTGTATCTGAATATATTCCTCTTTCAAGAGCATTTTTTAAAATGTACAAAAAATTAAAATCAGCAGCTTCTCTATAACTAGCTGCAAAATTTGAAATTAGTATAGCAAAAAAAGCTAAAACTATTATCTTTATCAGTGTTAAATTTAATTTTCTTTTTTCACTAACAAATAGTAAATAATATAAAAGAATCATTAAAAAAGAGGCGGACCGATCTCCGAAAGACATCGATAGCACAATATATATAAAAGAAAAGAACTTTAATAGTATAATTACTATTTTATTGTTGCCAGAGTATAGCCATACTACAGCAAAGATAACAATTGCATATTCAACTAGTGGATTGCTATTGCTAACATACTCTTCTCCGTTTAAAGAATTTATGTCATATCCGAATACTAAAATTAAAAACATAACTGTAAGTCCACTATAAGCTATTATTACATTATCTTTTGTCTTAAAACTGTCTTTAGTAATATCCTTCGCTTGAGTATCTAACCACTTGGTACTTATCACCAAATTAAGAACACTAATAAATAGTAAAGTACTATTTGCTGCATACAGATTGTAGAGGGTCTCTCTTAACGGAATTTGCCAACTTGCAACGTGTATCCCTAGTAATATGGTATCACTTACTGCTATCGAAATATTTATAAAACCCAAAATAGCAAATAAAAATAATAATTTTTCATTCTGCCTTACTTTGTAGCACAGTAGTATCGAAATAAAAATAATTAAATAGCCTACGTAAGGTAGAGCACTTATATCATTATCTAAAAATAACATAATCAAACAGCATATAAATAAAAATACATCAAAGTACAATGCAAGAAAATGAGATTTTTTAATATTTTTAAACTTTAAGGCCAATTTTAGTCCTCCATGCCATTAGCTTTCATAGTAACAAAATTTCATATGCCCTATTAATAGTTTTCTTTTTCTGCAAGACTTTTCAACTTAGAATAAAATTTTCTTCTTTTCAATGTTAGTTTTGGTAAAGTATATTGTTGAGCTTTAATTATATTTTGTCGACTCATATTTTCCATTTCAGAAAAATTAGTGAATAATTCCATAAGTTTTTTTGTGAAGCCTTTTACATCGTAAGGATCATACATATACTCTTTGTCTAGTAACTCAGGTATTCCGTTTACAGGAGTAGATAATACTGGCAAACCAACCGCCATTGCTTCTATTATAGCTCTCGGCAAACCTTCGGCTTTAGTCGGAAAAACAAAAATATCTCCCAGCAACAAAACCTCTCTAACTGCTACAGATGAAGATAAAAGCCCAGTAAACTTAACGAATTCGGTCAATTCTAGTTGTGAAACTAAATTTTCATAATACTCTTTCTTATCTCCATCTCCTATAAAAATAGCATGAACATTGTACTTATTTTCTCTTAATTTTTTTATTACTTTGATCAAAGTTTCATGACCCTTACCATCATTATTGATACTATTAGCAGTGTGGATAATAGTGAATTTCCCTTTATTTCTATCAATTTTCTTGGGTTCTACGAAATAACTTTCTTCTAAATTTATAGTAGAATAATAAGTTTCGAAATATTTTTCATTCTCAGGGAATATTTTACAATGAGAAGGATATTTTTCTTGAAGGAAATATTTAGTAACATAGGACACACCTGTAGCTTTTCTTGTAGCCTTTTTAAGATTCCTAGTATAATAGAGTTGAGCAACTTTGTTAGAAGAATAAGCATCGTAAGGATCTGCTACTATTTCTAATGCATAAGGTTTTTGACTCTTCTTGTAATATTTGAGAACCATAGAGGCTGAAATAGAGGGTAAACGTATTAAAGCACAATCAGCATTTTTAACAGCTTTCTTTGCTGCTTTTCGAAAAGAAAAGTATTTTCTTATATATTGTTCCATACCTCGCATTTGTGGAAGTTCTATTACCCTTAGATTCGGACCATTTACTTTTAAGTAACCTTTTACTTGTTTGGAATCAGCTAATTCTGTCCTTGAAACTATAGCGACACTATCGAAGACATCAAGATAGCGCGTCCAAAATTCATATCCATATATAGTTTTGCACCAATAATTACCATCTATTGTTTTGTATAAATAAGAATCTCCAGCAACCAATAATTCCATTTTTTCACTTCCTCCAAACAACTCTATTCACATAATCTGTATATGACAATAAAATTTTAAGCATTTTATCTGACACATTTGGCATGCTATAGTCAATAACTTTCCTTGGAATAGTATTTTCTTGTGTTTCTAAAACTTCTAATCCTTGCAGGACTCTTTCACTTTTCAATCCTACCATCATAACCGAAGCCTCCTCCATAGCCTCTGGCCGTTCGTGAGCTTGTCTAATATTTAAGGCTTTAAATCCAAGAATTGAAGACTCCTCACTGATAGTTCCACTATCACTCAAAACCGCTTTAGCTTTCATTTGCAATTTCACATAATCATTAAAACCAAGTGGTTTTAGAGTTTGAATTAGCGAATTAAACTTAATGTCTTTTTCACCAATCATCTTTTGAGTTCTAGGATGAGTACTTATAATGATTGGCATTTCATATTTTTCAGCAATCGCATTTAAACTATCGCATAGATCTAAAAAATTTTTTTCTGAATTAATATTTTCCTCGCGATGTGCAGATACTACAAAGTATTTGTCTGCTTCTAAATTCAATCTTTCAACTATATCTGACTTTTCAATATCTTCTTTTCTTGAGTTTAGAACTTCAAACATTGGGCTGCCTGTTTTAATAATGCGATCTGCCGGTAGACCTTCTCTTAATAGATACTCTCGTGCAATATCGCTGTACGTTAAATTT
This sequence comes from Flavobacteriales bacterium, assembly GCA_038242935.1. GTDB lineage: Bacteria > Bacteroidota > Bacteroidia > Flavobacteriales > Flavobacteriaceae > Flavobacterium. Next base: position 2,287 of record JBBSRP010000101.1, on the reverse strand, counting down.
ATATCTGCAGTGTGGTCTACAATTTTGCGATTCGTTTCTTCTGGAACACGTTGGTCGAAGCAACGGTTTCCTGCCTCCATATGGAAGATGGGGATTTGTCTTCTTTTTGCTGCAATTGCACATAGGCAACTGTTTGTATCTCCCAGAATAAGTAACGCTTCTGGTTTTACTTCTTCTAAAATCAGATCGATTTTAACTAAAATATTTCCAATTGTTTCAACAGCTGTGCCATTTGCTGCGTTCAAAAAGTAATCTGGTTTTCTTAAGTTAAAGTCCTCAAAAAATACTTCATTTAATTCATAATCATAGTTTTGTCCTGTATGTACAAGTATGTGTTCAATCGCATTTGACTCTTCTAATTTATTGATTACTGCTGACAGTCTAATGATTTCTGGTCTTGTCCCTACAACCGTCATAACTTTTAACTTTTTCATCTTTATACCTCCAAATAATGAGTGTCTGGCTTTTCTGGATCATAGCTTTCATTTACCCACATTACTGTTACCAAGTCTGTTTCTCCTACATTCACTATTGAATGCGTATAGCCTGTTGGAATATCAACCACTTGAAGTTGACTCCCATTTACGTAGTATTCAATGATTTCTTCTGCGTCAATATTTCTAAATCTGATTAATCCATTTCCACTGACCACTAAAAACTTCTCGTTTTTTGTATGGTGCCAGTGGTTGCCTTTTGTGATTCCTGGTTTAGAAATATTCACAGAAACTTGTCCACGATCTGGCGTTCGAAGAAATTCAGTGAAAGAGCCGCGGTTATCGCTGTTCATTTTCAAATCATATGAGAATCTATCTTCAGGTAAGAAACTTAAATACGTACTATATAGTTTCTTTGTTAATTCATCATTCATCATGGGTACTGCTAAAGATTTTCTACTTTCTTTAAAGCTTCTGATACTTTCTGCTAAGTCTCCAAGTGTAATTTTATGCGTAACTGGAACAACACATAGATTTTCTTTGATAGTTGGATTCCCATTTAAACCTTTAATGAATTCTTCCATTACGTCATCAATGTAAGCCAATTCCAAAAGAACATCCGGATTATTCACTTGAATATCTAAATCTCTCGCGATGTTATAGCAATAAGTTGCTACCACTGTATTATAGTTTGGTTTACTCCACTTTCCAAATAAATTCGGTAATCTGTAGACAAAGACATTGGCCCCTGTTTGTTTAGCGTATGACAATAGTTCTTCTTCTCCTGCTTTCTTACTCTTACCGTAAGGATTGTCTTTCTCAGCTTGAATAGATGAAGTAATTAGCACTGGAGCTTTATTATCATTTTTGATAAGAAGCTGAAGTAGTTTTGATGTTAAGCCTTTATTTCCTTCCATGAACTCACTTTCATTTTGCGGTCGGTTAACACCCGCTAAATGATAAACAAAGTCACAGTCTTTTGTAAATTGGTCAAGGTCTTCAAATGAGTTATCTCTACTAAAAAGATATAACTCTTCATGACCTTGGTTTCTTAATTCTGCCACTAAGTTTTTACCGACAAATCCGTTGGCACCTGTCACTAAAATCTTTGTCATTGTGTAACACCCATTTTGGCTAATTCTTCTTGAACTACATCTAGGCTCAGTAAAAGCTCTTTAATTTCTTGAAGGTTTAGGCGGTGTGCATTGTGTGAGTTATACTCCCAGCCTTCTGATACTTCCTCTTCACCTTCAGTAAAATATTTATTGTAGTTTAAATCACGATTATCAGCTGGAATACGATAGTATCCGCCCATATCTGTCGCAACGGACATTTCTTCTCTAGTTAGAAGCGTTTCGTATAATTTCTCACCATGACGTGTTCCAATCACTTCAATTGGATTATCCACTTTGAATAACTCCTTAAGTGCTTGTGCAAGCTCACCAATAGTAGAAGCTGGTGCTTTTTGTACGAAAATATCACCTTGGTTTGAATTTTGGAAAGCAAACAGCACTAGCTCGACTGCATCTTCAAGAGACATTAAATATCTTGTCATTTCAGGATCTGTAATTGTTAAAGGCTTACCAGCTTTAATCTGCTCGATAAACAAAGGGATAACCGAACCGCGGGAAGCCATAACATTACCATAACGTGTACCTGTAATGTTTGTATCATTTACATCAACAGTACGTGATTTAGCAACCGTAACTTTTTCCATCATGGCTTTTGAAATCCCCATCGCATTAATTGGGTAGACCGCTTTGTCTGTAGAAAGGCATATTACTTTTTTTACAGCAGTTTGTCTAGCTGCATTTAGAATATTTTAAGTACCTAATACATTTGTTTTTACTGAT
>JBBSRP010000100.1:0-10427 GCA_038242935.1 Flavobacteriales bacterium | reverse complement strand
TATATTTTTCTACTTATTCTTCTTGTTGCTATAGCTTTTAGCGTTTTTATTGCTACACAAAAAAGTGATTATAAGGTTACTCGCTCTAGAATAGTTAATGTTTCTCCAGCAATTGCTTTCGACTATGTGAGTGATTACGCCAACTGGCCACAGTGGATGATTTTTGAAGATGGTAAAGTAGATTATATCTTTCCAACCTATTCTGGAGAAAAGACAAACTCTTTTAAGTGGGATGGCTCTGAAAGCAGCGGAGAAGTTCTGACAGTTGCCAAAACAGCAACAGATTCTATAAGACAGAAAATGATTTACAACGGAAATCCTTCAGACGTGAATTGGACTTTTAAAGATACTGTTGGTGGAACAAAAATTACCGTTACATCTCAAGGAAAGATGGACTTTATGAGCAAGTTTAGAGCAGTAAGAAATGGTAATTCTGATACATTTGTGGGTTCATTCTATGAAAATAGTTTAGCAAGCTTAGACAAATCGCTTAAGCATGAGCTTAAAACTTTTAAAGTTGAAGTTCACGGAATTGTCATCAAAACTGCGAAGTATTTTATACAGCAGACAATCGTTAGTAAGGACAGTAAGATTATCAACAATAGTCGAATTATGCGTGCAAAGCTTGAAGCTTTTGTAAAAGAAAATAGCATTGTTGCAGATGGTCAACCGTTTATTCTATATCATTATAGTGATGCTTCAAAAAACACAACGAAGTTTAGCGTTTGTTTTCCTGTAAAGAATGAAATTTTCATTTCCGAAGGAAGCGATATGTCATCAGGGCATTACGATTCTTTTCGAGCTGTAAAAACAATATTAACCGGAAACTACACTCATCTTGCCGAAGCTTGGCTAAAAACTATTCAGTATGTCAATCAAAATAAGCTTACGCAAAAAGGCAGTCTTCCAAGGTTAGAGCTTTACAAAATCGGAAAAGAGAAATTCTCAAGTCCTACACAGTGGGTTACCGAATTATATTTACCAATACAAGAAGTTTTTGGAACTGTTGAAACTTCAGAGCCTAGCGTAAATAAACCAATTTACCAACCCATTTCACCACCTAATACCTCTCAACCTGTCTCCCAAGCTGTTTCGCAACCTATAAAAAAAGTTGAAGTTCCTGTCGTAAAAGAAAAACAAAAGAAACCAATTACTATTTCTCCTGTTGTGAAAGAGCCAAAAAAGGAACCTGCACCTAAACCAAAAAAGGAAAGTGAAAATTCAATGGACGAATTTGATTTGTAAAAAACCTCATTTTACTGACTATCAACGCTTTGCATTTATCTTTATTTTCTTGGCATAGTAATTGAAATTCAGTTTTCGAATCTAATAAACCAAGATTATGAAAACAAAAATTACCTTAACCGTGCTTTCAGTATTCCTGACGGCTGCTGTGTTTGCACAAGGAAAAGCTTCTGTTTATGCAGCGAATTCTGATATTAGTGATAATCTCGATCTTCGTGCTGTCGCATCCATCTTTGGAGATTCAAAAAATCTTTCTGATTTTGAGTACCGATTAAATGATCCAAATATTCAGATATCCAATTTAGATTTGAACAATGATAATGAAGTCGACTATATTCGTGTTGTAGAGATGGTTCAAAATAATACACACTTAGTAGTTTTGCAAGCTGTACTTCAAGAAGATGTTTATCAAGATGTCGCTACAATCGCAGTTAATAAGAAGAAAAATAAGCAAGTTCATATTCAGATAATTGGTGATCCTTATATGTATGGTTCAAATTATATCTATGAACCAGTATATGTTGTGCGACCTCCATTATATTCGAACTTTTGGCTTAATAATTATCGTCCGTATCGTTCATACTACGGTTGGAATCGCTATCCAACTTTTTACCGAGCATGGAGTCCTTATAGCTATGGTCATTATCATCAAAATGTCTATGTGCATATAAATCATAACAATTATTATAACTATTCGTCGAATATCTATAATACAAATGCAAATAATTATTATCGTAAGTATCGTAACAACGGATATGAGCAAAAGTACCCGAACCGTAATTTTGCACATAGAACAAGTCAAACAAATAGATATGAGTACGATAGGTTGCAAAAAGAAAGTGGTCGCAGTCCTCAAATAACAGCAGGCGCACGTCCAGCTGCTGCACAAAATGGAACTAGAACGTCTGCAGCGAGCAGAGCAGCCACAACTTCGAACGCAACTGTTAGACCTACGAATTCGAATGGAATTAGACCAGTGACAAGAGCAAGCTCAAAGGGCAGACCAGCAACAAATGCAAGTTCAGCTGTTAGACCATCAACGACTCGACCAGTGAACTCTAGTAGCGTTAGACCAGCAGCAACAAGTTCAGCTATCAGACCGTCAGCGACTCGACCAACTTCAACTTCCAATAGACCAGCTACAAATGCACAATCTGCAGCTCCAAGAAGTTCTAACAGCTTACAAAGACCTTCTGCAACACGTCATGACGCACAGCAGAGAGGTTCAAATGTGTCGGCAAGAAATCCTCAGCAAAGTTCAGGATCTAGAAATGCAAATACAAACCGCACCTTTAGATAAAGTTAAATTCAAACTAAGCAATCGAAGCATCATATAACGTGATGCTTTTTTTTTGTAATTTTTTCAATGAAATTTAATGATTTGCATTTTGCATATAAAATACAAAAATAGCATAGCTTTGTACTTTTTTTAGATAATTTAAAATAACTTAATGTTGCAAAATAAAGAACTTCATAGTAAATTATCCACAGGAGGATTATTAATAACCTTGGGAATTATTTTTGGAGATATTGGCACCTCTCCACTCTATGTAATGAAGGCGATAATAGGAGATCATGCAATTGATGCTATGGTCGTTTTAGGAGGTGTATCGGCAGTATTTTGGACTTTAACTTTACAGACAACAGTTAAATATGTGATTATAACTCTTAACGCTGATAATAATGGCGAAGGAGGAATTTTCGCTTTATATGCATTAGTCAAACGAACAAAAGTCAAATGGTTGATGGTGCCTGCAATTATTGGTGGTAGTGCGCTCATAGCCGATGGCATCATCACACCGCCAATTTCTATAACTTCAGCCGTAGAGGGTATAAGAACTTTTTATCCTGATCTAGCAATTGTTCCCATAGTAATTGCCATCTTGATTTTCCTATTTACAATTCAGCAATTTGGAAGTAAACTCGTAGGGAAATTTTTTGCTCCTATGATGCTCATTTGGTTCAGTATGCTTGCTGTACTCGGAGTTATGCAAATTACAGGAAATTTATACGTACTTAAAGCTCTAAATCCTTATTATGCTTTTCATCTTTTAAATATACATCCAGAAGGATTCTATGTTCTTGGTTTTGTTTTTCTATGTACCACGGGCGCGGAAGCACTATATTCTGATATGGGGCATTGTGGACGTAAAAATATTCGCATAAGCTGGATTTTTGTAAAAATTGCACTTGTATTAAATTATTTCGGACAAGCGGCTTATCTAATGCAACATCAAGGTCGTACCTTAAGTGAATTAGGAGGTGCTTTTGGAAATCCATTCTATCTTATCATGGCAGATTGGTTTAAACCTTTCGGAATTGCTATTGCAACCCTTGCTGCTGTTATCGCTTCACAAGCACTGATTTCAGGTTCATTTACATTGATTAACGAAGCTATGAAACTGAATTTCTGGCCAAAAGTAAAAATCAAATATCCTACTGAACTTAAAGGACAACTCTATATTCCATCTATCAACTGGCTTTTATTAGCTGGGTGTATAATGGTCGTTTTGCACTTTGAGGAATCAAGTAATATGGAAGCGGCTTATGGTCTAGCAATTGTATTATGCATGGTGATGACTACAGTTCTGCTGAATTATTACCTAATAATGAAAAGAGTTTCGATGTTTTTCATTGCTCCTCTAATTTTAGTATATCTTACAATTGAATTCAGTTTTCTATGGGCAAATCTTACCAAATTCTCTCATGGAGGTTATGTAACAATTTTCATTGCAGCGATATTGATCGGAATTATGTTCATCTGGTTCAAAGCAAAGAAAATTAGTAAAAACTATACAAACTTTGTCAAAGTAGATGACTACAAACAAGTACTTGCAGCATTAACTATGGATTTGTCCATTCCTAAATATGCAACGCATCTTGTGTATATGACCAGTGCCAGCCGCTCAGATGAAGTCGAAGAAAAAGTGATGCTTTCTATTCTTCATAAACGACCTAAAAGAGCAGATATTTATTGGTTTATACATGTCAATATTCTTAATGAACCTTACAAATCTGAATATAAAGTGACAAATATCGTCAATGAGGATATGTTCCGAATAGATTTCAATTTAGGATTTAGAGAAGCTACCAAAATTAATCTTATGTTTAAAGAAGTATTGGCAGACATGGTCAAGAAGGGTGAAGTTGACATTACAAGTAGATATGAATCATTAAATCGCAATAAAGTGATTGGAGATTTCAGATTTGTGTTGTTCGAAAAGTTTTTATCTAATGATAGTTTCATGCGTTTCCACGAAAAAGTTATTATGCACACCTATTTCTTGATCAAGAAATTTTCACTTTCAGAAGAGAAAGCTTTTGGTCTTGACAGTAGCTCGGTAAAAGTTGAAAAATATCCGATGGTATTACACGCACCCGAAAAAATGCATTTAACGAGAATATATTAAATAATTTAAAAAAATAAATAGCTTGGTATATTAAGGAGAATGGAATTTCCACTCGCTGACAAAAATATGATACCTTTGCCCCTCAATAAATAAAAAATGAGATTACATAGAAATTTAGTTTATACAACAATCGATTCACTTAACGCTATTTTTAATGAAGGAGAATACGCTGACAAAGTAGTAGCTCGCGCATTGAAGAAAGATAAGCGTTGGGGAAGTTCTGACAGAAAATTTGTTGCTGAAACTATATACGAAGTAGTGCGTTGGAAACGTCTATACGCAGAAATTGCAGAAGTTCGTGCGCCTTACAATCGTGAAAATATTTGGAGAATGTTTGCCGTTTGGGCTGTTCTTCGTGGGTACCCAATTCCAGATTGGAAACAGTTGGAAGGAACTCCAGAAAGAAAAATTAAAGGACGTTTTGACGAATTGTCAAAAATCAGAACAATGCGCGAATCTATTCCAGATTGGATGGATGAAGTGGGAGTTGCCGAATTAGGTGAGGAAGTATGGACAAAAGAAATCGCTGCACAAAATCAACCTGCCAAAGTTATTTTGAGAGTCAACACGCTTAAATGTACAAGAGAAAAATTGCGTGCTATTTTGATGGATTTGGATATTCCTACTGATACTCTCGAAAATCAGCCAGATGCACTTGTACTTAGAGAACGTGCAAATGTCTTTATGACAGAGGCTTTCAAGGAAGGTTTCTTTGAGGTTCAAGATGCAAATTCACAGCTTGTAGCAGCTTTTCTTGATGTAAAACCAGGAATGAGAGTTGTAGATACTTGCGCAGGAGCGGGTGGAAAATCATTGCATATTGCAGCTTTGATGGAAAATAAAGGACAACTAATTGCAATGGATTTATACGAAAGTAAATTGAAGCAGCTTAAGATTCGTGCAAAACGAGATGGCGCTTTTAATATAGAATACCGTATTATTGACAGCACAAAAGTTATCAAGAAACTATACGAAAGAGCAGATAGAGTTTTGATTGATGCGCCTTGTAGCGGATTGGGAGTTCTAAAAAGAAATCCTGATGCTAAATGGAAGTTACAACCAGAATTTATAGATAATATTCGTTCGGTTCAAGCAGACATTTTAGAACGATATTCTAAGATTGTTAAGCCAGGTGGAAAATTAGTTTATGCAACTTGCTCAATTCTGCCATCAGAAAATCAAGAACAAATTGAACGTTTCTTGAAAACTGAAAATGGTCAACAATTTACATTTGTTAGAGATCAAAAAATCTTGGCTTCAGAATCTGGTTTTGACGGATTTTATATGGCGTTAATGGAACGTAAAGAAAGCTAGAATATGAAAAAAACTTTTACTCTTTGGGCATCATTTGTTGTTGTCGCAGTTTTTGCACAGGATGGTGCTCCGGCGTCTCCTTACTATGATGGGTTTAATTTTGTTCAAAGTGGTACCGACTTAAAAACAGCATTGGCTACAAAGCTGATAGCAACTCACACTAAAATCCTAACGTATTCTGAAGCGAGAGATGGTATAAAAATTACCGATCTCGATCCGGCTGATGCGACAAATACAAATGTATTATTGCTCTATGGTTTTAGTGATAACATTTGCCCTAGTTCTACCTCAGATGACAATGATCACAGACGCAGAAACAAAAATCGTTTTGGTGGTGGCGTAACTTGCGAATGGAACAGAGAGCATACGTATGCTAGATCTTTAGGTACACCAAATCTTCAAACTACCGATGCAAATTCAGATGTGCATCATTTACGAGCTTCTGATGTGCAACGCAATGGTCAGAGAGGCAATCTAAAATTTGGTCAAGGATCAGGAAATTCTGGTGTCGTTTCGTCACTTTGGTATCCTGGCGATGAGTGGAAAGGTGATGTAGCTCGTATGATGATGTATATGTATTTGCGTTACGGAAATCAATGTTTTCCTAGCGGTGTAGCGGTCGGAACTTCAAATACGCTAGATCCAAGTATGATCAACCTTTTGCTTCAGTGGAATGCTGAAGATCCAGTATCAGAATATGAAGATAATAGAAATACCTATTTAGCAAATACTTCAAATACTTATGGACAAGGAAATAGAAATCCATTTATCGATAATCCATATTTGGCAACTATGATTTGGGGTGGTGCAGCTGCTCAAAATCGTTGGCTTGCTTTGGCTGTTGCCGAGTTTGATTTGCTTGCCTCAGTATCTGTCTATCCAAACCCTTCTTACGATCATAACATAAATATTACTACCGAAGCACCTTTGGAAATGATCGAATTGATTACTATTAACGGTCAGTTGATGCAAAAGATTTCTAAGCCGACGTCGGTAAATAATACTTATACAATTCAGGATTTGCCTAGTGGTTTCTACTTCTTGAAACTATCTTCTGATAACAAAACAATTACCAAAAAAGTTCTGATTAACTAATTTTCAACTTTTTATAAATTAGAAAACCCGAATGCTTTAATTAAGTAATTCGGGTTTTTTTATGACTTTTCCCACGAAGAGATAAATTTAAATAAGGACAATTTCTTTTATTTGGGCGAGCCCACCGCCAAAAAGTTTTCGGTAATATTGAAAATTTTCGGTGGCGGTGGTCAGGCTGTTCGGTCCCAATCTTTTTGGTCAGAAAAAGACCAAAAAGGATTTCCCCTACCATCCTTCTCGCAAAATTTTCGGTAATCAAGACCGCTACGTTTGTATAAAGACAGCAATTCCCAAGAAAATTCTGTCTCTAATCGCCTTTCAGCCACTCATCTGCGATAATGCTTCAACTGAAAAAAAATCCAAATGCTACACTTGACAGAACTCCAAAATATCTTAAATCGAAGCCTATTCATCTTGCAAAATTCTTTTAGCGAAAGCTTACAAAAACTTCCTAAAACCAAGGAAGCCACTAATAATAGTGGCTTTCTTATATATTGAAACAATTAAAAGTCTAGTCATTCATCGAAATCAGAAACTCTGCATTGTTTTTTGTCTTCTTGAAACGGTCATTTATAAAGTCCATCGCTTCCACAGGATTCATATCTGAAAGGTATTTCCTCATAATCCACATACGCTGAATCGTCTGTGCATCAAGCAAAAGATCGTCACGACGCGTGCTCGAAGATGTAAGATCGATAGCCGGAAAAATACGACGATTGGCGATTTTTCTGTCCAACTGAAGCTCCATATTCCCAGTTCCTTTAAACTCTTCGAAGATAACTTCGTCCATTTTAGAACCAGTTTCTGTAAGCGCCGTCGCGATAATACTAAGCGATCCGCCGTTCTCAACATTACGAGCAGCTCCAAAGAATCTCTTCGGTTTTTGTAGTGCATTTGCATCTACACCACCACTTAAAACCTTACCTGACGCAGGCTGAACGGTATTGTAAGCACGTGCAAGACGCGTGATAGAATCTAACAAAATCACGACATCGTGGCCACATTCTACCAGTCTCTTCGCCTTTTCAAGTACGATATTGGCAATTTTCACGTGTTCTTGCGGCTCTCTGTCAAATGTAGAAGCAATTACTTCTCCACGTACATTTCGCTGCATATCTGTAACCTCTTCCGGACGCTCATCTATAAGCAAAACGATCAAGTAAACTTCTGGATGGTTTGCCGCAATTGCATTGGCAATATCCTTAAGCAACATCGTTTTACCAGTTTTTGGTTGCGCCACAATCATTCCTCTTTGTCCCTTCCCTATGGGCGAGAACAAATCGATAATTCTTGTAGAAATGGTACTTTGTCTTTCGGCAAGATTGAATTTCTCTGATGGGAAAATTGGTGTTAGGTGCTCAAATGAAACGCGGTCGCGAACAACTTGCGGATCGTGTCCGTTAATTTTTAGAACTTTTACCAGTGGGAAGAATTTTTCTCCTTCTTTTGGAGGTCTTACCACACCTTTTACAGTATCACCGGTTTTAAGTCCAAAAAGTCTGATTTGTGATGTAGAAAGATAAATATCATCTGGAGAAGCGAGGTAGTTATAATCTGAAGATCTCAAGAAACCATAGCCATCAGCCATCATTTCGAGTACTCCTTCACTTTCTATAATTCCGTCAAACTCAAAGTCTGCATCTTTATAGTTGTTCTTCTTACCTTTAAAATTTGGGTTGTTTTGATTTGCTTTGTCGTTTGGACGTACAGTATCTTTTTGTCCGCTTTTATGCTGAGGATGCTGATGTTGCGGCTTTTCCCTTTGCTCCTGCTGTGGTGTTTCTGGAGAATTAGATTCTTGAGAAGAATTGTCATTGCTCTGATTCTCAACTTCAGAAGATTCTTCTGTAGTATCTTTTATAGATTCTTTATTAGAATCTAGCTGAATACTTTTCTTGAATTTAATAAGTTTGCCGATTTTCTCTTTGATTGCCGGGAGCTTTTCAGAAGGTTCGCTGCTTTCCTTTACGCTACTTTCAGTAGGTTCAAGTTGCCTATCTGTTTTATCTGCTGTAATAGCTGGCGTCTTTTCATTCTGTACCCTGGCACGTTTCTGCTTTGGCGCCTCCTCGCTAGACTGTACCTCCGAAGCTATAGTTGCGGGGTTGGCTGCCTGAAAATCAAGAATCTGATAAACCAGAGTTTCTTTTTTGACGCCGGCGTATTTTATTTTTTTTGCTTTTGCAATCTCTTGAAGCTCAGGAAGCTTCATTTCTTTTAATACAGAAATGTCAAACATGTAATGTTCTTGAGTTAATTGTGAAGGAATCTATTAAAATTGGATAGAGTAATTTCTTGTTTTTGTATACTGCCGAAGAATGAAGTACTTACGGCTTTGTTATGCAATAATACGAAAAAACATTTACGATACAATAGCTTATGTAAAAAAGAAAATATATTTTTGTGTCTTTAAATAACAAAACATGCTTCAACGTATTCAGACTGTGTATCTATTATTAGCCTTTATTTTTATGGCGATAATTCCATTCTTTACGCCGTTATGGATCTTAAAAGATACTGGAGATTTCTATTTTATGCAGGACTCTGTCTACCCAGTATTGTTGGGTCTTGGAGCAGCAATGATTGTTTGGAGTATTTTGACTTACAAAAAAAGACAACAACAGTTTGTGATGAACCGAGTTGTAATAATTTTAAATTTAATTTTATTGGGATTGTTTGTATATCGTTTGCTAAGCGTATCTGGAGAAGCGGAAGTTTCTGAGAAAGGTATTGGGATGTTTCTACCTATTGTTTCTATCGTTATGTTGGTTTTAGCCAACAAAGCCATCAAGAAGGATGAGGATCTCGTAAAATCAGTGGACAGATTGAGGTAGTCCTATAATCTTAGTTTATTAGTGCGAAGAAAAACCCGAACAAATTGTTCGGGTTTTTTTTATGCTTTTTTCGGATATTCTATTATCTCTAAATCTTTGATATTCTCGCCATCAATATTAAATCTAAGCATCGTGCGTACTTGATGAAAACCGCTGATCCCCGCAGCACCAGGGTTCATATGAAGAAGATTGTTCTTTTTGTCGAAAATTACTTTTAGGATATGCGAATGTCCACAGATAAAAAGATTTGGCGGATTTATGCTCATTTCTTCCTTAACTGCAGGATTGTATTTTCCTGGATATCCACCAATATGCGTAATCCACACATCTACTCCTTCACACATAAAACGATTATTAAGTGGAAATGTCAAACGAGCGGTGTGATCGTCAATGTTTCCATAAACCGCTCGCAAGGGTTTTACTTTTGCCAAAGCATCTGTTACCGCGAGATTACCAATATCTCCGGCATGCCAAATCTCATCTACAGTTTCGGCATAGCTAATAATGTTTTCATCTATATAGGAGTGAG
>JBBSRP010000099.1:0-10484 GCA_038242935.1 Flavobacteriales bacterium | reverse complement strand
CGTAACCAACTTCTTACAGCAACTGCAGGTGAGGCGATTATGTCACACCGTTACATCGGTTATGAGCCTTTCAAAGGTGCAATTCCTGGTCGTAACAACGGTTCGTTGATTTCTATGGAAAACGGAAAAGCAATTCCTTATTCTATCGATAAACTTCAAGATCGTGGTAAATTCTTCGTTCACCCGAATGATGAAATCTACGAAGGCCAAGTTATTGGAGAGAATTCTCGTAGCGATGATATGGCTGTGAATGTTACCAAAATGAAAAAACAATCTAACGTTCGTTCTTCTGGAAATGATGAAAAAGCGAGAATAATCCCGCCAATTATTTTTTCTCTTGAAGAAGCATTAGAGTATATTCAGAAAGATGAGTACGTTGAGGTGACACCAAAATCTATTCGTATTAGAAAAATCTATTTGACAGAAACTGACAGAAAAAGATTCAAAATCTAATTTTGTTTTTTATAAAAGTTAAAGCCATTCCTTGTGAGTGGCTTTTTTTTTGGAGCAATATCCCGCTTTCTGCTACAATCTGCAAGCTCAAATTCCTTGGGCACATCCGCTGCAAGGAGCTTCCTTTGGTCGCTCTTGCAGCGCAGTGCCCAATGTCATTTGCCACTTGCAGGATTTCCACGACAATCGGGGCTAGGAATTTTGCTAACAACAGAGTTAGGTGATACCTGTGTAATCAGCTGAAAGTAATCTGATTTTACTCTATGACGATGATTTCAACAGAATAACTAAATCTCTTGATAAAAGTAGTATTCAATAGCAACGCAATTCCCTAGCCCCGATTGCAGCGAAAATCCCTGAGTGGGTATTTGCTTTTTTGGCATTAGCGGCATACAAGAGCGACCAACGGAAGCTCCTTGAATGCCGACTGATGCCGCAAATACCCGCTCAGGATTGTAGAGAAAAGCGGGAGAAAGCTCCAAAAATTTCTTATCGCAACAAACTAAAGTGTCCTTTATAAACCGTGCCGTCAGCTAGAGTAGTGGTAAACCAATAGTCAGTCGCAGGTAAGACGCGTCCATTGTACATTCCGTCCCAACCGTAGCTTCTAGGGTCAACTTTCGTTAATAATTTTCCGTATCTGTCGTAAATATAGATTTCCGACGTAGTATTGAACTTCTTGTCAATTCCCATTACGCTCCATGTATCATTTGTACCGTCACCGTTGGGCGTAAAAAACTTAGGGAATTCGAGAATAGTAAATACTCTGGACGCTGTGCCACAAGCGTGCGGACTTTTTATGTAGATGATGTGTGCTCCAGCAGGAAGATTCGTAAAAATATTAGATGTTTGATAAGGCCCACTTTCAGAATCAAAACTGTAAAGATAACCGCCATTTGGATCAAGAGTGGCAATTACCGTCACTACATTTTCACCTCCCAATCCACTAACATTTACAGTTTCTATCTGTGCTTTTGCCGCAGCCTTTACCTCGTATTGTTTGGTTGCAGTACAGCCATCAGTGTTTGTTACCGTCACGCTAAATTGTCCAGGAGCGGCAACAACAATAGTAGATGCTGTCTGTCCCGAACTCCACAAATAAGTTAGTCCAGCTTGAGTATTCTGCACTTCCGCTTTAAGTGAAACCGAGGCCGAAGGATTATCGGTGCAGATATATTTTATTGGAGAATCTTTTATTATAGGAGTCTTATTTACAGTAAGTCTGATAGGATAGATAGCATCGCAACCTTGTCCCGCAGTATTTACAACTGCGTAGATAAGTTGAGTATTCACTACTGTATTTGTAAAATTCACCGATAATGGATCCTCTGCCAGATAAATATTTGCGGCAGTTGCATAGTACGTAATTGTATTCTGTGTCGCTCCACCAAGGTCCAAACTAGCCAAATCAAAAGTTGCGAAACCTGCTATAGTTGTGCTACAAGCAGATAATGCAACTTCCGCTTCTTGCGAATCTGTGATTCCTAAAGTAACTGTGCAAATGCTACTGCAATTCTGAGAATTCCTCACCACAGCAAAAACTTGCGTCATATCAACAGTAGTTGAAAATATTGATGGCAATACATTGGTTTCATTTTCGGCATCTGCAAGTGTTGAATAAAATTTTACCGTTGTTCCAGTTTGTGTTCCAACAATCTGAGCCGTAGCATTTGTAAGATCAAATAAGACCGCAGGTCCATCATCCAAAGTGCATTGTTGCAAGACTGCGTCGTTGGCAACTGGATTTGCGACAATCGTGATCTGAATCGTATTTACATTCACTTCGCCATTGTAAACTATTGTAGCGGTAGCGGTGTAAGGTCCTGCTGCAGCATAAATATGGGTCGCATCCTGAACTGTAGAAACTGCCGATCCATCGCCAAAGTCCCAACTGATACTATCAAAATCCTGTTGGGAATTTACTAAGAAAGTGGTGGTTTCTCCCAAGCAAAAATTGTTTGCTGATAAACTACTGTAGAAAAATGAAGTTATAAACGGCGGTAATCCAAAAAAGCACATTCCTTGATCTAAGAATACTCCGCCTTGTTCATAGTTACACGCTGCACCCAAATCATCTGGATTATTTATCACATCAAGAATACTTTCTTGCAAACGAGCTAAGTAGATTTTCTGATTTGGCCCCAACTGTAATGATCCAGCAGAGACATTAGAAACGGTAATTCCCGAAGCAGAAACTGGATCGCTCTCTAAATCATACTGAACTGTCGAATTGTTATAGCTTACATACAGTCTTTTGGCAGAAGCCGAAAACTCAATTCCATAAGGTGATGCATTATTGCGAACAAGAACGGCATTACTTACCTGTCCATTCTGGTTATTGAAACCATATAAATAAACTTGCCCATTGCTGGTTGTGCCACCTTTTGAGGTTCCCAATTGCTGATGTGCAATGGCAATTTTAGATCCATCTGGAGATGCTTTTAGCTGCCCGATAGAATTTCGTCTATAGCCACTCAAAGGAACATTTGGCGCAATTTCTGTTACAATAGGGACTTCGTTTACACCGTTAGCATCTATTTTGAAGGCGTAGAATTTATCTACAAATTGAGTTATAACCCAATATCCAGAATTATCGGCAGCTTTTACGGCAGTAATTTTTTCGGAACATTTATATTTTATTTCCTCGCCATTTGGATTAGGATCATAAGTAACAAGATGCGTATTGCGAACTGTTACATCTCCAATACTTCCATTCTCTCCAATGATAGACATATCTACAATTGAGTAATTAAAACCGTTGTTGAAGCCGTCATCTTCTTCAAATGATACTGCTGTATTTTGGAGCGGATAGGTGTCATAATTATCGTGATGTGGTTCGTCTACAGTAAAAATATAATAGATATCAGGATTGCCCGGTTTCGGAATAATAATTGCCGACTGCGTGCTTGAGGGATCGCCAAATAATCCTGTAAGACTGTTGTAATCTCCATTGGGCATTTCTAGGTGATTTCTGTCCCAAACAGTTCGGCCGTCCGTGTACAACATCAGATTGCCGCTCACGTCAGAGTAAGCGCTGCAACCTTCAGTGGTTTGAATCATAATAGGATTTGGAGCTACAGAAAGCGTCGTGACAGTTCCGTCATTGTTGAATTTAATTCCGGCAGCACCGCCAAAAAACCAATTTGATGCCTCGCCTTGCGAAAATGCCCATGTGCTACTTAGTAATAATAAGAGAAGTAATTTTACTTTCATTTATAATGATAATTATCGTTTTAATGCAAAATGGCCTCTGCGAACTGAACCATCTTTTAGTTGTAATGTAAACCAGTAATCTGTGGAAGGCATTTCTTTTCCTCGATATTTTCCATCCCAAGAATCCTGCATTTTGGAGGCTTTAAAAATTATTTTTCCGTAGCGATCAAATATACTAAGTCTTGATTCAGAAATTGCCGAGAAGTTCTTTATTGTCCAAAAATCATTCGTTCCATCACCATTTGGAGTAAAAAATCTTGGGTAATCCAAAATATAGAAACGGAAAGGTTTGCTGGATCCACAATTGTTTTCTTTTATATAAGCTAGATAATTACCAGCAGCAATATTATGAAAAATTGGACTTTCCTGAAAATTTATTCCATCGATAGAAAAGTGATACGTACCAATTCCTTCAAATTGTATTTCTGCCGAATTATTAGCTCCAGCAAAATCTGACACTGCCACGTTGGTAATAAATGCCGCATTTGATAATACCACTGTAAAAGTTTTCGTAACCGTACAACCATCAGAATTTGTAACTGTTACCGAATATGTTCCTGCCGAATTTACTGGAATACTATTTGTTTGCTGTCCTGAGTTCCATAAATAAGATGCAAAGCCAGAGGCTACAGCAAGTGTGGAGCTGGTGTTTTCGCACAAAACAATCGTTGTTGTATTAAAGTTTGGAAAGGATTTTACTTCCAGTTTGATTTTGATGATTCCATAGCAATCAGATCCATTTACAATTCGCCCATAAATAGTTTGAGAATATGCTGTGGAATTTGCAAAGTTATTGGGTAGTGGATTTTGTTGCAACAAAGCATCTACTTCATTTGCGTAATATGAAATCTGAAGTCCATTCGCCAAAGTTGCTAGAACCACATCGCTAACCTGAGTTTGCAGATTGAAAATCGAAAATCCATCTTGCACAGCATCTGTATCACAAATTTTTATAATTGGAACTATTGGAAGTGATTCATTCGAAATAACTAAATCTATTGAAGTAATCGAAACACATCCATACAAATTTTGAACTGTTGCAAAAACTGTCGAAGGCCCAGCTAGAAAAGCTGTCGGATTTAGAATTGAATTTTGCTGCAACTCCGCATTAACAAGAGTTGAATAGTAAGTAATAATATTGGTAAGTTCAGTGGTGATTTGACTATCCGCCTGAGTTAAATCGAATAGGGTTATACCATTTCCATCGGGATCACACTGAATAATCGTAACAGTATTTACCGTTGGAGAGGCAGCAAATTCTATTTTTATTTCGCCCTTCGCCACACAACTTGTTCCAGATAAATTTACAGTTACACTATATATTCCCGCGCTATTCGCAAGATAAGTTGGATTAGTTCCGCCAAAAATTTCAGCAGAATTTAAAGACCATTGATACGTATTTCCATTTCCAGCAATTGTCGCATCCAATAACAAAGTTTCGTCTTTGCATAACGGATTGTTCGTAGTGGTAAGTTTGTCGATTCCCAAATTGACAGTTGCATCAAAAGATCCGCCTTTCAAGAAAATAGCAGAGTCGTATCTGATATTCAAATCGTCAGCTATAACCAACTTAATATGATAGGTTTGTCCTGCAACGACATTTCCTTTGGCAGTCATCACTACTGTTTGTCCATTAAAGTTTATTGGATGGTTTGCATTGTTATAACCGCCAAAATATTCTTCATTTTGTGCGTCACAGCCATTGTAAGAAGGTACTAATGGATGAACAGTAGTTACTGAAACGGGAATTGAAGTATTGGGAACGACGGCAAGATTCTGATATGGAACGCTGCTGCCAGCGGGTTTTAGTAGAAATGCAAAACCGTCAGAATATTTACAAGGCGAAGTTCCTTGATATTCCTCTGAAGCAAATATATAATCAAAGCTTATTTGTGATGTCAGCGGAACAAAGTCAAATTCCAAAACTGTTGCGTTTACAGTGTAATTAAGGTCAAGAGATTGCTCAAGATCTGCGTCGCCCAACCATTCATTACTTCCTTCATCAATAAGATTATCGTTCGGCCCAGGAGTTCGAGATGCTCTACTTGTAGCCAAAACAATTCCAGTTTCAAAGGGGAAAGTAGATCCATTTGCTGTAAAAAACGCATAACTTTTTTCGCTTTCGCTAAAGGTATCACCACTAGCATAAAAGTTGGAAACGCTGGCACAATCACTATTTATTAAAATATTTTCAACTAATTGTTGTGCGGTATAACTATCGTTAATACTTATATACTGTGCCAAACTTATTGTTGGCAGCAGTAGTAGAAGCATATATTTTGACAATAGCGCCTTCATATTTTTAAGAGTTTATAGGTCTCGCTTTTTAAGCAGCAATAATGAAGCTCCTATAAAGATAACTGTCCAAACCGAGACTATTGCGATGTCCGAAAATAACACGTGATAGTCTTTAAGATCTCCCATCGGATTTAGAGATTCCTGTATATCTTTTACAACAGTAAGGCGAGAAACGGGCTCTTTGATCAAATTGCTCATCGCTTCCAATGGAAAAAATGATGACACCGAATCTGAGAACTTTTCTGAAACTGTGAACCGTAAAATTAAAGCGATTACGGCTTCAACAATATACCACACAAAAAGTAGCCCCAAAGCAAAAGCAGATTTCTTAACCAAAACTGCTAGAAAAAAACACATCGAAAAGAATCCGACTAGCTTAAAGAAATAGCCAACATGATATTGCAGATCTGTAAAAATTACCGCGGTTGATGTGTCCTGAGAATAGATTAGTCCGAGAACTAAAGCAAATACAAACACAAAAACCGTGGATGCCAAAGACAGTAAAACAATGCTATAGAATTTCGAAAGTATAAATTCCTGCTTACTCAATCCGTCAATAAGATTTTGCTTTAATGTACCGTACGTATATTCGTTTGTCATCATTGTTATCACGACAATGGCGATAAATAGTTTGAAAATAGCAGCGCTGTAAGTTGTGAAATGCCAGATATACGGAAAGTCAAAAATGCCTTCTTTAGCAAGCTGAAATTCATTAATGCCAACATCTACTTTAATTGCGGCGGCAAGCGCAATTAAACTTAGAAGTACGAAATAGGTAAGTAAAATAATTTTGCTTGCTCTATTCTTAAAAATTTTATGCAAATCAATTGTAAGCAATCTTTTCATATTAGTGTCTTGTAATATTATCGAGTAAGTTCTAAGAATTGTTCTTCAAGCGTATTTTTTCGGCTGATGAGGTGGTTTAAAAAGATTGACTGCGATGCCAAATACTTATTTAGATCTTCTGCCGCCAACGGACTGCTTAGGTAAACCAAGACTTTATTGTCCAAAAGTTCTACTTTATTTACTGCCGAATGCTTTTTTAAAACTTCCATCAACAGAGAATTATCTACAGACGAAAGTTCGAAAAATCCTTCATTTGTCGAAACTTGATTGACACTTCCAGAAAAAATCATTTTTCCTTTGCGCATAATAATCACGTGCGAACATACTTTTTCTACCTCGTCTAGCAAATGCGACGCTAGCAAAATAGTTGTTCCTTGAGCCGCAACAGTTTTTATAATATCTCGTATTTGATGAATTCCCTGCGGATCGAGTCCGTTTGTAGGTTCGTCCAGAATCAGAATTTCGGGATTGTTGAGAAGCGCAGATGCAATGGCAAGTCGCTGTTTCATACCCAATGAAAACTGCGCAAATTTATCGTTTCGTCGGTCTTCAAGACCAACAAGAGTCAGCGTTCTACTGATATTATCGAGGCTACAATCCTTAATTTTGCACACCAATTCAAGATTTTCTGCCGCCGTCATATACGGATAGAAATTTGGTCTTTCGATAATTGCACCTATTTTTTTGAGCGCGTCGGTAGTGCTCATCGTATTGCCAAACCACTCAAAACTTCCCGAAGATTTATTAATTACGTTCAGCAAAACGCCAAGAGTAGTCGATTTTCCGCTGCCGTTTGGCCCGAGGATGCCGTAAACATTTCCTCTCTGAATCTCGACCGATACCGACTTTACAGCCTGCAATAATCCAAAATTCTTGCTGAGTTCTCTTACAGATAGTATTGTTTCCAAATTGGGATATGATTAAAAGTTGAAAAATAAATAGCACTGCAAAGTATGCAATAGTTTAGGAATTTCAATTGCTGAGGTGGTACTTTTTTGAGTTGTCAATCAGACAAATTCGTATCCCATTCTTAATAGTAATTAGGCTTTCGCCAAAAGACTTCAATTTTTTTTCAGCATTTCGTAAAATGAGGCAGAATCATTTTTTAGTTCAAGTGGGGAGAGAAGGCGATTTGTTCTCGACCGAAGTTATATTGCTGGAGATTGGATAGGTCTATTCATAGCGACACAAGTTCTGAAAACCTTTTAACCATAATATAATGACATTCGGTACCGACCGTCCGTGATCGCGAGCGAAGTGCGGCAATCGTATCAACACAGCGCCAAACCGAAATTATAGTTTCCTTACGCAGAGTGTTGTCATTTCGACGAAGGAGACCCGAGCTTTTGCGAACTGGCGAAGCAATTCACATAATCTTAGATTCCTAAGCCGTAATTAAATTGTGTTTCAAATGGAAGGGAAGTCTTCGGTTGTTCGCTTCGCTCGGTCTCCTTCGTCAGGATGAAAGTTTGCGGGAGGATTGAGCTGAAATGTTCGGTATATCCTGCAAGGTTTTTTTTTTGAACCTTGTAGGTATTCTATAGAAGCTATGTGAAGTATGTTGAAAATTCGAAAACACCTACTGTTTTAACAAGATACCTACAAGGTTTTGGAAACCTTGCAGGAAAATCATCAGTTTCAAATAATTATGTGAAATAACAACAAAATCCCATAGCCGTGATCGCAGCGTAAATCCCGCAGGCGGCAATGCTATTTTTTCCTAGTGCAAAAGAGCGACCAACGGAAGCTCCTTATGCGCTTTTGGAAAAAAAGCATTGCAACGAGGAATTGAAGTGAAGAGCGCGAATAGCTTCAAAAAATAAAAATTCAATCGATTTTGATAGTAATCGTCTAATATAATTATATGCTTTTACATATAAAACTGTAAATTTTGGAGATCTTATATGTCTTTGCATATAGTCTTCCAAAATATAAAAAGCCTAGTTCCGATTGTACCGAAACTAGGCTTCTATAAAAAAAATCCAAATTCTAAAATCTAGCTTTTCTGTTCTTTATTGAAATAAACTAGGTAGTAGTACATTTGTTTTTCTTCGTCCCAGCCTTTTTCTACATACTTTTCGGCACTTTCTGGATTGATAAAATCCATCTTGATTTGGATATTTGTATCTAGATTAATGACGTTTTTGATAGACTTACGAGCATCAGAAACGGCAGCGTTGGCGATTGGAAACGTAGTAATATCTTCGATACTATATTTCTCGCCTTTGTCTACTTTGTAGTTTTTGAATTCTGGAATCAAGTCTGGATTGTCAATGACTTCGTTAAGGAAATTCTGTTCGTCAAATTGATCATTTTTTGCAAAATAGTTGACGGAGCGATTCATAAACATCACCTCTTCTTTTTTGTCCTCTGCTGGTAAAACAACGTCTTTTGCGAAGCCTTGGCAGAATTTAAGGTACTTTTTTGTGATGAAATTTTCATCTTCAAAAACATCTACCGAAAGGAAGTGCTCCAACCAATAACGAGCGTCATAACGGTTGCTATCTACAGAAAGAACTTTGTATCCTTCTTCTTTTTTATAATTAAAAATGATACATCCTTTGTCCAATTTGTTTAAGCTAACTCCTTGTTGCAAGATCATTTCGAGTTGTGATCCTTCCTCGTTGAACTGAAGAAAATCTGCTTGCAATTCACTTTTGAAAATTCCGATGGCATCAACAACATTGTTGTCAATACTCAAATTTGTAAGGTACGTCACGTAAACCTCGCCATTCTTGATGTGTGGATGGTTTGACTGCTCATATAAATGGTTCGTTATCTTCTTAGAAATCTGGTGCAACTGTGCAGGATTTTCGAAAATTTCGTTCGCATATTTATACATATCGTTGTAATCAAGATCCACTTCATGCGCAAACTGATAATAGTTTTCTTCTTTTTCGCGAAAAGCTTTAAAGAAAAACTCTTTCATCAATGGCGTAATTTCATCATTTAAAGAAAATGGATTGTCTGACAAAAAAATAGCCTCGTTGCGGCTCTTATTTCCTACACGGTGAATGGAAAGCGTGTCAATCTGAGTGTTGAATAAATTGATCATTGTGATGTGTTAAGAATTAGAAACCAAGAGAAAAGGCCTTAGAGAAAGCCTCTTTCTTGGTTTTTTGTATTGTTGTAAATGCTGTGAGGAATCTTAATTCCAGTTTTCGTCAAAGCTTTGATCTTCAAAAGAGTCGTCTCCGTCAAACATGTCAAAATCTTCTTCGTCGTAGTCGTCTTCGTCAAAATCTAACGCATTCTCGTCGCTATCAGCAAATTCTTCATCGGCAGTGCCAAGAGGCATTATTCCGTGAGAAAACAAAGTGCTTGGATAGCTTTCGCCAGCTGCAACTTCTTCAATGGCGGCAAGTTCGATAAGGAACGTCCACATATTTAGAAAATCATAAACGTAGATAATCTTTGTATTATCCTTGTCTAACAGCGAAGAAAGCGCGTAGTCGCTCATTACTTTTTGCTGACCTAAAACATCTCCAGTATCAAAAAGAGAAATCTCCTCGTCTTGATTCCACTCATTATCACAAGTGTAAAAAGATGCGATTTCAAGACCATCAAAATCGAAAGCGTTGACTATTGCATTGTGAAAATCTTCTAAAGTATCGTCCTCAAGGATTGCGATATCTCTAAAAATATCTTCTTCTGTATCTAGAATTACTCTGAAT
>JBBSRP010000098.1:0-10564 GCA_038242935.1 Flavobacteriales bacterium | reverse complement strand
TTGTTTCAAATGCAAGCAATGATGAACATCGAAGTTCTAAATGCTTATGAAGCGAAGAAAATTGTAACAGCTTGTCCACATTGTTTTAATACAATTAAAAATGAGTATCCAGAATTAGGTGGTACTTATGAAATTGTACATCACACAGAATTCTTGAAGTCGTTGCTTGACGATGGAAGATTGACAATTGAAGGTGGACAGTTTAAAGGAAAAAAAATCACTTTTCACGATCCATGTTATTTGGGTCGAGCAAATAATATTTATGAAGCACCACGTGATTTAATTATAAAATTGGATGCGGAGCTTGTAGAAATGAAAAGATCTAGAAGTAATGGACTTTGCTGTGGAGCAGGCGGTGCTCAGATGTGGAAAGATTCTGAACCTGGTGACAAAGAGATCAACATTGAACGTACTGAGGAAGCGCTAGAGCTTGAACCAGAAATTATTGCAGCAGGATGTCCATTCTGTACTACAATGCTGACTGATGGTGTAAAAGCAAAGAACAAAGAGCAAGAAGTGAAAATTATGGATATTGCCGAATTAATTGCAAACGCAGCAGACTTATAGATTTAGAATAAAATATAAAAAATAAAATTATGTACGTTCCATTTGAAAATCTTCCCGAAGAATCTAAAATCTGGATATATCAATCTAATCGAAAATTTTCTGATGAAGAATTTGCTGAAATCGAGGAAGATTTAAAAAATTATATTGAAGATTGGAGTGCTCATGGCGTAAGTCTTGAAGCTTCTTATCAATTAAAATATAACCGATTTATTATCCTTGCTGTCAATCAGGAAGTGCAGCCTGCGACAGGTTGTTCAATCGACGATTCTGTACGATTCATACAAGAGCTTGAGAAGAAATATAATGTCGACTTGCTTGACAAAATGAATGTCACCTTTAAACTAGGAGATCATATCGCTCACAAATCTCTTGCCGAATTTAAAAAAATGGCAAAAGAAAAAGCAGTTTCCGGCAACACAATTGTATTTAATAACTTGGTCAATGATCTAGGTGAATACAATGAATACTGGGAAGTTCCGGCAATAGATAGCTGGCACAGCCGATTCTTTTAAAAAAACCTACTTCGATATGCGCATTTATACAATAGCACTACTTCTTGTGCTGCAATATTCTTTCGCGCAGCATAGCGTTAAGGAAGCACTTCTGAAACGAACCCCCGAAACAATTTGGGTTGATAGTTTATACAATAAAATGAATTTGGAAGAACGCATTGGTCAATTATTTATGATCGCGGCTTATTCCAATAAAGACACAGTTCACGAAAATAGAATTGCAAGACTAGTAAAAAATTACAAAGTTGGTGGTGTTATCTTTTTTCAGGGAGGTCCTGTCAGGCAAGCAAATCTTACTAACAGATATCAGTCGTTAGCAAAAACTCCTTTGTTCATAGGTATTGATGCAGAATGGGGATTGGCAATGAGATTAGATTCTGTTGCTCGGTTTCCGTGGAATATGACTTTGGGCGCAATTCAAAATATCGATTTAATTACCAAAGTTGGTGATGCCTACGGTTTGGAAAGTAAAAGAATGGGCGTACATTTTAATTTTGCTCCAGTACTCGACATCAACACCAATCCACTAAATCCGATCATTGGAACAAGATCTTTTGGTGAAGATAAAGTAAATGTAACCAAAAGGGCTGGTGCTTTGATGCGGGGAATACAGCGACAAGGAGTTTTCGCTACAGGAAAGCATTTTCCAGGTCATGGTGATACTTCTGTAGATTCGCATTACACACTTCCAGTTGTCAACTTTAGTAAAGAGCGATTAGAAAGCACTGAATTTTACCCATACAAAAAGCTCTTCAAAGATGGATTAGCTTCTGTAATGGTGGCGCATTTGCAAGTTTCTGCTTTAGAGCCACGAGAAAATTATCCGACGTCGCTTTCTTATAATGTTGTTACAAATGTGTTGCAGAAAGAATTAGGTTTTAAAGGTCTAATTTTTACAGATGCACTAAATATGAAAGGGGCTTCAAACTTTAAGCAACCCGGCGATATCGATCTTGCAGCCTTGCTTGCTGGAAACGATATTTTACTTTTTCCTGAAGATGTGCCGTTAGCAATAGAGAAAATTTGCGTCGCATATCAAGATTCAATTGTTACCGAAGAACGTTTAGAACATTCTGTAAAAAAGATTTTGAAGTATAAATATAAGGTAGGTCTTGATCATTATCATCCGATAAATACCAACAACTTATTTAACGATCTCAATAATCTTAAAAATGAAGCTTTACAATATGAACTGTATGAAAATGCTCTTACAGTAATCAAAAATAAAAACAATATTTTGCCAATAGAAAAATTGGAGAATGAAAGAATTGCCTACGTAAAGTTAGGCGATGACCTTCAGAGTCCTTTTCTTGAAACATTAAAAAAATATACTGAAGTAACAGAAATTCAGGATACAAATATTGACTCGTTATTATTGCGTTTAAAAGATTTTAGCAAAGTAATTGTTGGCTTTCATAAGGCTGATGGCGCTTGGAAAAAGCATGATTTTAAACAATCTGAAGTTACACTATTAGAAACAATTGCAAAAAACAATACGGTAATTCTCGATATTTTTGCCAAACCATATTCTTTAATGGCAATTAAGAATTTTGAAAATATCGATGCGATTATAGTATCCTATCAAAATACAGATATTTCGCAAATAGTGTCGGCCGAATTAATTTTTGGTGCTATTGAAGCAAAAGGAAAACTCCCGGTTTCAATAAATAAAAATTTCGCTGTCAATGACGGTTTAAGTACAAAAAAATTAAATAGACTTGGATTTACAGCTCCAGAGAATGTGGGAATGAGTTCGATTATTTTGTCCAAAATTGATCAGGTTGCACAAAAAGCTATTGACAAGAAGATGACTCCCGGTGCTCAAGTTTTAGTTGCAAGACATGGAAAAGTCGTCTTTCAGAAATCGTATGGTACTCATACATACGAGAAGCAAATTAAAGTAACCAATGATGATTTGTATGACGTTGCATCGGTAACTAAAGTTGCAGCAACACTTCCAAATGTGATGCAACTTTTTGACAAAAATGCTCTAAATGCAGACAGTAAATTAGGGGATATGCTTCCTCAATTTAAAAACACCAATAAAGCTTCGATCGATCTCAAACATTTATTAACGCACTCTGCAGGATTGCAGGCGTGGGCACCTTTTTACAAAAAGACATTGGACGAAAAAGGTATTCCATTGGAAAAATATTATAAGCATACCTATACAAAAGATTTTTCTTTACAGGTGGCAGAAAATTTATTTATCAGAAATGATTATAAAGATTCGATTCTTAAATATATTGCAGATAGTCCTTTGAGTGGTGACAATAAATATAAATACAGTGATTTTGCATTTATTATTTTAAAGAATTATTTGGAACAGAATAGTGGGAAAAAACTAGAAAAATTGAGTGAGGAGAAATTTTACAGCATTTTAGGAATGAATAATACACTGTTTAATCCGCTACAAAAATTTGATATGAGCAGAATTCCACCAACTGAAAATGATACTTATTTTAGACATCAAACTGTTCAGGGATATGTGCATGATATGGAAGCTGCGATGGAAGGTGGAGTAGGTGGTCATGCTGGATTATTCTCAAATTCTATGGATCTTGCCAAGATAATGCAGATGTATTTGCAAAAAGGAAACTACGGAAATCATCAGTTCTTTGCCGAAAAAACTTTTGATACTTTCAATAAACAGATCTATGCAGATATGCGCAATCGCCGCGGATTGGGCTTTGATAAACCTCAATTTCCAGGGGATTCAGGACCTACTTGCAACTGTGTTTCAAGTGAGAGTTTTGGACATACAGGATTTACCGGGACGATGGTTTGGGCAGATCCTGTGACAGATATTATATATATATTTCTCTCCAACAGAACATTCCCTACTGCCGAAATAAATAACCTTAGCAAAGAGAATATTCGCGAAGATATTCAGAAGATTATTCAGCAGTCTATAATTTTACGCAACTAGAATGAACAGGTCTTTGGGCAATAAAGCCAAAACTGACCTTTGAATTTTTGATTTAAAAGCACATGAAAATAGCAATTGTATGTTATCCTACATTTGGTGGGAGTGGAGTAGTAGCAACTGAGTTAGGTCTCGAGCTTGCTCACAGAGGACACGAAGTACATTTTATTACATATAGTCAGCCAGTCCGCTTGGCGCTATTAAGTCCAAATGTACATTATCACGAAGTCAATGTCCCCGAATATCCCTTGTTTCATTATCAACCGTATGAGCTAGCACTGTCTAGTAAGTTGGTAGATATGGTGAAGCTTTATGATATCGAGATTCTGCATGTTCATTACGCTATTCCGCACGCTTACGCTGGATATATGGCGAAGCAGATGCTGAAAGATGAAGGTATTGAAATTCCGATGGTAACGACGCTACACGGCACAGATATTACTCTTGTCGGGAATCATCCATTTTATAAGCCGGCAGTTTGTTTTAGTATTAATAAATCTGACGTTGTGACTTCTGTTTCTGAAAGTTTGAAAAACCAGACCTACGACCTATTTAATATTACCAAAAAGATCCACGTCATTCCAAACTTCATAGAGGTTAATAATAATACCAACGATCCTAATATTCCTTGCATGCGATCTGCAATTGCCAAGAAAGATGAACGTATAATTACACATGTCAGTAACTTCAGGAAAATAAAAAGAATTCCGGATGTGATTAAGATTTTTGATAAGATTCAGAAAAAGATTCCTGCTAAGTTATTGATGGTAGGTGATGGCCCTGAAAAAGTTGGTGCAGAAGCATTGTGTAGAAAGTTGGGTATTTCGGACAAAGTATTATTTCTAGGAAATAGCAGCGAGATCGATCAGATTTTGAGTTACACCGATTTGTTTTTGCTTCCTTCAGAAACAGAAAGTTTTGGTCTTGCCGCCTTAGAAGCGATGGCTTGGCGAGTTCCGGTGATTTCGAGTAATTCTGGCGGACTTCCTGAAGTAAATATCGATGGTGTTTCGGGATTCTTAAGTGACGTCGGCGACATAGATTCGATGGCTATTAATGCGCTGTCAATATTGGAAAATGATGCTACCCTTGCTGTATTTAAAGCAAATGCCTTAGAAGTTGCCAAGACTTTTGACATTAAAAATATACTACCTTTATATGAAGATCTTTATAGAAAAGTACTAAACAAAGAAATATGAAAAAAGCAATTTTAATAACATGCGGTATTCTTTTAGCTGCATGCTCAACTCAAAAAGTTGTCAAAAATAGTGATCATCCTTTGTACGAAGTCTTATTGCAAAGCGATCAAGATGGCGCTGAATTTCAGTTTTACGAAATCTTGACTGAAGCGAAGGAAATTAAAATGCTTTTAAGTGATCCTGATCTTCGTAAAAAAATTGACGATGATGATATCGAAACTTCAAATTTTGTCATCCTTAATATGGGCGAAAAATCTTCTGGAGGTTACTCAATTGGAGTGAATACCGTGCAAGAAGAGGCTGACAAAATCATTGTAACTGTAAAAGAAACGAAGCCTGCAGAGGGCTCGATGACCACCTCGGTGATGACGTATCCTTATGCAATTGTAAAAATAAATTCAAAAAAGAAAATCGAGATTAAATAGTTTATTGCCTATTATTAGAAATAGCGTCTTCGTTTGAAGTTTTTCTTTTTGGGCGAGTCCTTCGCCAGAACGACCGTGCAAAATAGAGGCAGTAATGTGGCTCAGGTCAGGCTATTTGTTCCCAATCTTTGTTGTAGCTTTTGCTCCGCAAAGCCACAACAAAGGATTTGCTTCGCCAGATCACTTCGCTCGGGTCCACTTCTATCCTTCTCGCAAAAACATCTTTGATCAACGATTTATCTATATTTTAGAATAATGAGCGACAGACTAAAATTAGTAGAAACACAGTATTTCCAACAAACTTTGAATATTGGAAAGAAGATTAACTTTTCATAAACTTAAATATACTTGGATTATAAATTGGAAAGATACAGTTTGGGATATCGTTCCGTTGGAATTATTTAATTGATTTGCGTTGGTTATTATTATTGGTGTAGAAAAAGTTATTAATTGCTTAAAATAAAAATGAGATATGAAAAATTTATTTAGTGTAAGTTTTTTTCGAAACCATGAATAGTAGAAGTTTATTACAAGATTTTGGTCTCGAAGTGTTTTCTCAAAACGAAAATATGAGAACTATTCAACCTTGGACAGTAACTTCAGGTGGTTCTTATGCAGTAATTCTGAAAGTGAAAGATGAAGAATTTGAAAAAGCTAAAAAAATAACTGAAGATTACGAAAACGGAAATCTAAGTATTGAAAGTGAAGAGTCTAAAAAATAAATAAAAAAGCGTCGCACAATAGCCCTATGGGCAGATTGGGGGTTTTAGTGAAATTACATTTTTATTCAAATCTTCGTTTCGGCAGGAAACACTCTGCTTTAAATTCCGCAACCTCGCCAAGCACCATGCGTATAGTTCTGTTTTGTCTTCATCGCAAAAAGTTCTTAAATCATCTTGTCTTCTAAATCTAGAAGTTTAGCCCAATATACAACTCAAATCATAGCCGTGATAGGAACGCAAATCCCGCAGGCAGCAGGGCTATTTTTTCCTGGCAGAAAAGAGCGACCGAAGGAAGCTCCTTTTATGACATTGGAAAAAAAGCACTGCAACGAGGAATTGTAGAGGATAGCGCGAATAGCTTCAAAAGAATATTCTGAAACACGGTCTATCTAATCTTTGAAAATTGAGCATAAAAAAAGTCCGACTTGAAATTTCAAATCGGACTTTTTTATATAAAACTGTTTACTAGAAACTTTCTGCTGATGCTTTTTTCCAGTAGAATAAAAAATCTTGCGGAACGGAATGCTCATCAAGAAGACATCCTTTTGGCAAATCAGGATAGGTTTCTGCAAACGTCTGAATTTTTGTTCTATCCACCCGCATACTTACTACAGAACGATCTACCTCGTCTGGGTGAGCGATACCTGCTGATGCCATAAGCTCCATTGCACTTTTGACAGTTTCGTGTTGGAATCTCGCAACTCTTACACTTTTATCTCCAGGTACAAGACCTTTAACTAGTTTAGGATTTTGAGTTGCAATTCCTGTAGGACATGTATTTGTATGACATTCTAGTGCTTGAATACAACCTAAGGCAAACATCATTCCACGTGCAGAATTACAAAGGTCTGCACCTGTAGCAAGTGTTTTTATGATATCAAATCCTGTTATAATCTTACCACTACAGATAATTTTTACTTGATCTTTAATTCCAAATCCGTTAAGACAGTCGTAAACAAATGCTAGAGAATCTCTTAATGGCATACCTACGTGATCTGAATATTCTTGAGGAGCAGCACCCGTACCACCTTCACCACCGTCAACACTGATGTAATCGATGTAGGTATTTGTCTGAACCATTGCTTTACAGATAGAGATAAATTCTGATTTGTTACCAATACAGATTTTAATTCCTACTGGTTTTCCACCAGAACCTTCACGCAATACCTTTACAAAATCCATCAATTCTAATGGTGTCTTGAAAGCAGAGTGAGAAGGAGGAGAGATAATATCAATTCCTCTTTTAACAAGACGAATTGCGGCAATTTCATCTGTAACTTTTTCTTTAGGTAAAATTCCACCGTGACCTGGTTTTGCTCCTTGCGAGAATTTAATCTCCACCATTTTTACATTATCAAGCGTTGCTCTTTGTGCATAGTGCTCAGGAGAGAAATTTCCGTCATCATCACGACAAGAGAAATATCCTGTACCAATATTCCATACAAGATCTCCACCTTTGAGTAGGTGATAAGGAGAGATTCCACCTTCACCTGTATTGTGATAGAAACCACCTTGCTTGGCACCATCGTTTAATGCCAAAATGGCATTTTTACTAAGTGAGCCAAAACTCATGGCACTGATATTATACAAACTAGCATCATACGGTTTTGTGCACTGTACAGATCCGATTCTGATACGTGGATTAGTATCTACGTCTGTAAAAGGAATCGCTTTTATACTGTGATTAATCCATTGATATCCTACTTTGTAAACGTCTAATTGAGTACCAAATGGGTTTGAATCCGTTTCTTTTTTACTTCTTTGATAAATAAGACTTCTTTCCAAACGGTTGAAGGGTTTTCCGTCAAGGTCTGTTTCAACAAAGTACTGTCGAATTTCTGGTCCTATAGATTCCAGAAGATACCTTAAACGACCTAAAAGTGGAAAGTTGCGACGTATTGTCTTTTTTGATTGATACATATCGTACAACCCCATTATGATTAATGGCAAAAATATCAACAATAGAAAAGCAGCTTTCCAATTGATATAAGTCATTATAGCGATGATTGCTATAGAGGTAATACTAAAAATTACAAAAACTTTTCTCATTATAATAAATTTATATGAAACTAGGTAGTTTTATTTTTTTGATAAAACTTTATTTAAAAAACGTTAATTAAATGTGTACTAAAGCTGAATTGTATTTAAGGCTTTCCAGCGATTTGCTTAATTGCAAATTGCATGCCTTTGAAGATTTTACTTTCTATTTTATTTTCATATTTCAACTCTTTTTATTTTTGCAGAAGGGATAGCAGTGGAAATCCTTTTTTGTTGGCTTTTTCTGCCAATAAAAAAGATTGCAGCGAATAGCCCGGCCGCCTTCTTCTTGCGGCTGCCCAAATTATTAAAATTATTCATTTAATTTTTTGCAAATTCTTACTCACAATTTACCAGCGAATTGTTGGATCTATCATATATGTGATATGCATTTGCGGTGGCAAATTTAGTACAAACTTTAGGATATATCGGTACGTTTCACTCTCCATTTTTTAAAAAGCTTGTTTAACTTAGTTAAACATTTCTTAAACAAAATAAATAGGAAATGGTCTAAAAGAAGATATTAACTTTTTGAAATTCGCGAAGAAATAAATGGGGGAAAAACTAGTGCAAATTTCCAAAATTTTTGCTAGAATGAATTGAATTTATCTGCAGTTTAAATATTGCTTTTTGTCCGATTTGTTGCGGATGGAATTTCATATTTTAGTATTTTTATGCAAATTAAATAAAAATTTTCCGTCTATCCGAAGATAAAGCGAATCGGTATTGTTATTTTTAGGTAATTAAATCATAGCAAACACAATCATACATAAAATGAATTACTACAAAATTAAAAATTTAGAGCAATATTTTCGGCATTATAGAAAATCTGTAGATAAGCCTGAGGAATTCTGGTCAAATATTGCTGCAAAAAACTTTAAGTGGGAAAAGCCTTGGAAAACGACTTTGGAAATTGATGATGAAGAAAGTAGGGTAGAATGGTTTAAAGAAGGGAAGTTAAATATTGTGACGAACTGTATCGACAGACATCTAAAAAAATCTGGTGAGAAGACTGCAATTATATTTGAACCAAATAATCCTGAAGAAGAAGCGAAACATATTACATACAATCAACTTGATAAGCAGGTGTCAAAAATGGCAAATGTACTCAAGGATTATGGCGTAAAACGTGGAGATCGCGTCTGCATTTATTTGCCAATGATTGTAGAACTTTCTGTTGCTATGCTGGCTTGCGCCAAAATAGGAGCGATACACTCCGTTATTTTTGCTGGATTCTCTGCTTCGGCTATTGCATCACGAATTAATAATCTAGAATGTAAGCTTCTAATTACCTCTGACGGAAGCTATCGTGGAAACAAAACAATGAATCTTAAAGAAATCGTTGACGAAGCAGTGACAAACTGTCCGACGATAGAAAATGTTTTGGTTGTCAATAGGATTGATATAGATATTGAGATGACAAAAGGTCGTGATTTATGGCTTCAACCATTGCTAGATGGGGCAAAAGATCATTGTAAAACAGAGACTATGGATGCCGAAGATCCTCTTTTTATTCTGTATACTAGTGGATCTACCGGAAAACCTAAAGGAATGGTTCATACAATTGGCGGATATATGGTTTTTACAGCCTATACTTTTCAAAATGTTTTTAATTATAAAAAAGACGATATTTTTTGGTGTACCGCAGATATTGGTTGGATTACAGGTCATAGTTATATTCTATACGGACCTTTGCTCAATGGCGCGACTACGGTAATCTTTGAAGGTGTTCCTTCATATCCAGATTTTGGACGTTTTTGGGACGTGATAGACAAGCATAAAGTAAATCAGTTTTATACCGCTCCTACCGCAATTAGAGCGCTCGCTAGAGAAAATCTGGAATGGGTGGAATCTCATGACTTATCGTCATTAAAAGTAATTGGATCTGTTGGAGAACCTATAAATGAAGAGGCGTGGCACTGGTATAATAATCACGTATGAAAACGAAATTGCCCGATTGTGGATACTTGGTGGCAAACAGAAACTGGCGGAATTATGATTTCGCCATTACCATTTATTACACCTACAAAACCCACTTATGCTACTTTGCCTTTGCCGGGAATTCAACCGGTATTAATGGATGCAAATGGAAAAACACTAAAAGGAAATCAAGTTTCAGGAAATCTATGTATAAAATTTCCGTGGCCAGGCATTGCAAGAACAATCTGGAAAGATC
>JBBSRP010000097.1:0-10747 GCA_038242935.1 Flavobacteriales bacterium | reverse complement strand
TAGGAAACGTCCTCGCCACATTAGTTGGCTTATTCATATTTTGTATGATATTTTTCTTTGGCATTATCTTAATTGGTGTCATTGCAAGTGGCGGAAGCGATAAAGTATCTGTTGCCAGCAGTTCAGTAATTGTTCTCGACCTTTCTGAGGTAAATCGCGATTATGGAGGAAAAGCACAATATACTGATTTTGATTATTACGAAGTAAACAACGACGGCCTGTCAGATGTAATTGCCGCTATTGAATATGCAAAAACTGATAAAAGTATCAAAGGAATTTCGATCATTAACAGCGGTTCAAAACTCGGCGCTGCACAAACAAACTGGCTGCGTGCTACCCTCGCCGACTTCAAAACGTCTAAGAAATTTGTGTATGCTTATGGCGATGAAATCACTCAAGATGAATATTACCTCAATAGTGTTGCAGATTCTATTTATATAAATCCTGTGGGAGGTCTTGATTTTAAAGGTCTATCGGCTGAACTTATGTTCTTCAAAGATTTGCAGGAAAAGGCTGGAATCAAAATGGAAGTTATTAGACACGGAAAATATAAAAGTGCGGTAGAGCCATTTTTGCAAAATGAAATGAGTGAAGCTAATAGAGAACAAGTAACGACAATGTTGCAAACAAGTTGGTCTGTAATCCTTGACGAAGTTTCGAAAAGTAGAAATATTTCCAAAGAAAAACTGAACGCTATCGCAGATGAATTATTAGCTAGAACACCCGAAATGGCAAAAGCAGAAAATTTGGTAGATGTTGTTGCTTATGAAGATGTATATCACAACCAAATAAAAAAGATGCTGGACGTAGACATCAAAAAAGATTACAAAACTATTTCGATTTTGGATTACGCGAAGAACGTTGCAACAACTACCAAATCATCATCAGCTAATAAAATCGCAATAATCTACGCTCAAGGTCAGATTATGAGTGGTGAAGGTGACGTTTCTTATATTGGCGAAGGCTCAATGCGCCGTGCAATAAAAGCAGCTCGCGAAGATGACAAAGTAAAAGCAATCGTCTTAAGAGTAGATTCTCCCGGCGGAAGTGCTCTAACTTCCGATTTAATCTGGAGAGAAGTGGAACTAACTAAAGGCGTAAAACCAGTTGTAGTTTCGATGGGGAATGTAGCGGCATCTGGAGGATATTATATTTCTTGTAATGCAGATATAATTTTTGCCGAACCGAATACGATTACTGGATCTATTGGTGTTTTTGGAGTACTTCCAAACTTTACCGAACTTTCTAATAGAATTGGAATTCATACTCAACAAATACAAACTAATAAGAATGCTGCTGATTATTCGCCATTTGTACCACTGGACGACAAGATGAGAGCCGTTACACAAAGCGATGTAGAACGCATTTATAGTATTTTTATTAAACGAGTTGCAGAAGGTAGAAATATGACTGCTGAACAAGTAGACAATGTTGGACAAGGTCGTGTTTGGACAGGTGCTGATGCACTTAGAATAGGACTTGTAGATAAGCTCGGGAATCTAAATGATGCTGTGGCTCAAGCTGCAAAAATGGCCGAAGTAGAAAAGTATAGCACTAGAAGTTATCCTGAATATGAAAAAAGCTTCAAAGATCTTTTTGCAAGCTTGATGCCTTCATTTATCTCATCAAAAGCTATACTAGAAAAAGAAATTGGTTCAGAGAATTACCAACTTCTTCAAGACATTAAAAATTCAGCCAATCAAACAGGGGTACAATTGTTGATGCCTTTCCAGCTTAGAGTAAAATAAACTTTTTAAACAGACTATAAATATGAAGATTTTAAAAATAATCGGTATAGTAATCTTAGTGCTTATTATAGCATTATTTGCAGCACCGTTCTTATTTCAAGATGCTATAAAAGCTAAAATTGTCCAGAGCATCAATAAAAATGTAGATGCCACAGTATCGTTTAAAGATGTTGATCTAAGTTTTATTAAAAGTTTTCCAAACGCAAATGTTTCAATTGATCATTTAGTTATCATTAACAAAGCACCTTTTGCAGGCGATACATTGGTTTCCTTTGGAGCATTAAATTTGAAGATGTCTATCAAAGAACTTTTTAAAGGAGACAATGAACCGATGAATATTGATTCTTTTACGTCAGAAAATGGTCAGGTAAATATCATCTTCAATAAAGATGGTGTTGGTAATTTTGACATTGCTCTTAAAGATGATGCAAAAAAAGACGATAGCAGTAGCGATCCTTTAGCTTTAACGCTTAAATCGTATAAGATTTCCAATCTTAAATTTGTATATATCGATCAAGGTTCAAATATAAAAATGGTTATAGATAGTTTGAACCATTCTGGAAGTGGTGACTTTGCTGCATCAAAACTAGATTTGGTAACTACTTCGCAAGCTTCTTTGTCATTAGATATGGATGGCACAAATTATATGCGTCAGATTCCGTTGAAACTTGATGCCACTTTGGCCATTGATATGGAAAACAGCAAATATACTTTTAAAGAAAACAAAGCGATAATCAATCAGCTTCCGTTAGAATTTAATGGATTTATCCAAATGGTTGAAGCGGGACAGCAGTATGATCTTTCTTTTAAAACTCCGAGTTCTTCTTTTACAAACTTCCTCGCGCTTGTTCCGGCGAAATATTCTGGAAGTCTTGCCAACATAAAAACTACCGGAGATTTCTCTATTTCAGGTTTTGCAAAAGGATTGCTTTCAGATACTACAATACCTGCTTTTAATGTAAAAATCGCTTCGGATAATGCTTCCTTTAAATATCCTGACTTGCCAAAATCTGTTCAGAACATCGTAATTGACGCAAAAATAATTAACGAAAGTGGGATTATGAACGACACTTATGTCGATTTGGATAAGTTGACATTTGCGATTGACCAAGATGTTTTTAGCGCTCACGCAAAAATTAGAAACATCGTCGAAAATCCTCTAGTTGATGCAGCTTTAAAAGGAACAATTAATCTTGGAAATCTTTCTAGTGCTTATCCTATAAAATTGGATAAACCGTTACAAGGGATTTTAAAAGCAGATCTTACTACTAAGTTTGATATGCAATCTGTAGAACAGAATAAATATGAGAAGATTGACAACGCTGGAACAATGAGCTTGTCAAATTTTAAATATGTTGATGACAAAGGTTCTGCTTTAAACATTTCGACTGCTGCCATCACATTTAATACTGATCACGTCAATCTTCAACAATTTGATGCAACAACAGGCAAAAGTGATATTAGTGCGAAAGGCCGTCTAGACAACTTTTATGGATTTTTGTTTAAGAAACAAGAGTTGAGAGGAAATTTTAGTATGAATTCTAATCAGCTATCACTAGCAGATTTTATGACTTCAGAAGATCCAAATGCCACGGCTAACGCAAAAACTTCCGAGGCACTTAAAATCCCTTCGTTCTTAAATGTTACTCTTTCGGCGAAAGCCAATACAGTGCTTTATGACAATCTTGTGCTGAAAAATGTCACTGGAAAAGTAATTATAAAAGATGAGAAAGCGACTCTTGAAGATGTTACAACCAATATTTTTGGCGGACTTATTGCGGTTTCTGGCAATGTATCGACAAAAGAAAAAGTTCCAACTTTTAATATGACACTTGGTCTTAAGAATGTTGACATTTCTCAGACTTTTACACAGCTTGAAATGCTAAAAAGTATTGCACCGATTGCTGGAATAATAAACGGACAATTAAATTCGACTATTCACGTAGGTGGAAATCTTGATGCAAAAGAGATGACGCCAAATCTAGCTTCGATTACTGGCGATTTGATGGGACAATTGCTTTCGACGACAGTAAACGCTCAAAGTAGTACTTTACTTACTGCTCTTGATAATAATCTTGGCTTTATAGATTTGAGTAAAATCAATTTAAATAATTTGAGTACTTACTTAACTTTCGAAAATGGAAAAGTTAATCTGAAACCTTTTGACATTAAATACCAAGATATTAAATTGACGGTTGGCGGGCAACACGGTTTTGATCAGTCTATTAATTATAATTTGAATTTTGATGTGCCGGCAAAATATCTGGGTACAGAAGCTAATAAGCTCTTGGCTAGTATCACTCCTGCCGATGCAGCTAAGATTAAAGATATTCCGATTAATGCTGTTGTGACAGGAAATTTTAAAAATCCTAAGATTCACACAGACACGAAAGAAGCGGTTACCAATCTTGTCACGCAACTTGTCAAAATGCAAAAAGACAAATTAATTACGCAAGGTACAAATGCACTTGGCGGTTTGCTAAATGGTCTTGGCAACAATAATAACACCACAAAAGATACTACCAAAACTACGACTGCGCCTACAACGCAGCCCGTAAAAGAAGCAATTCAGACAAAAGCGAATGACATTTTGAAAGGTCTTTTTAATAAGAAGAAAAAAGAAGAATCTGCACCGCCTCCCGCGACAACACCATAATAAATTTGAGAAGGCTACAAGGGATTGTAGCCTTTTTTCTTATTTGATAAATAATTAAATAGTCTTTAAAAAGATTTACGTTTATTCAGTGCCATTTTTGCGTTAGGGATTTTAGCGGAACTCCTTTGCTGTGGCGTTGCGAAGCAAAAGCTACAGCAAAGAGTGGGAGCGGAAAGCCCGACCCTTTTGGGGAACGCCCAAATAATTATACATCTTTTTCCGAAGTTAAATCTTCAAAAAACCTCACTACCCTACTTTCTTTAAACAGAAATCCGAACCACAGATCCTTCGGCACTTCGGACATTAAAGACGGTACCATCTTCAAACATTAAATACTGTCCTTTGATACCCGTTAAAACGCCTTTGAAATTTGGAATTTTATTGAGGCTTAAACTTTTTACTTTGGTTGGATATTGCAAAACTGGGTACGAAAGATTCATAACCGTTTGTGGATTCACATCAAAAAACTCACGTGATTCATCTGGAAGTAGATTTTGTAATTTTGCCCTCGCCTCTTCAAGATCGACACAAACTACATCATTCAGTAACATTTTGCGCCAGTTTGTTTTGTCTACAAAATGATTTTTGAGCGCAACTTCGGTAATACCTGCCAGATATCTATTGGGCACTTCCATAATAGGAATCGCCGTCGTGGCACCTTGATCTATCCACCTCGTTGGCACTTGCGTACCTCTTGTAACTCCAACTTTTATTTCGCAAGACGAAGCAAGATAGATAATATGTGGAGTAATTTGAGCTTTTGTTTCGTATTCTAAATCACGATCGGCAATTCCCAGATGTGCCGTACTTAATTCGGGACGCATAATCCAATCACCGACCATCGGACTTTGATAAAAACAATCGTAACAGAAACCTTGTCTGAAAACTTTTTTTGACTTTAGACAATTCAAACATTGAGAACCCAATAAATCTAGGGCAATTTCTTTCCCAAGCAACTGATTTACGTTAATGAAATTATCATCAAAAATCATATAATATTGAATTGGATCGCCAATTTCGGTCGTCATCTTTTTTAGCGTGGCTTCAAATTGCATGCAGGTTTAATTTTAGAATTTGTAATCTTTAATTATACTCAAAAATTTTGTAGTTTTGGGAAATATCGGTTTTTTGTCTTAACCAAAATAATAAGGGCTTTCGAGAATAAGAACTTCAAAGATAGAACATGCCATTGTGGATAAAAAGAAATTTTAATTTAGAATTATATTTCGAAAAAAAAATAAAAAGAGAAGATACCTAATACGAAAGCTTAATGGCGTTAACAATTGTAAATTCAATAGCCTCCTGGTTTTTAAAACAACGAATTCATCAGATTGAGTTGTTTTTGAAATATCCCGGCGAAGTTCAGGAGGAACTACTACTCAATCTTATCCGCTCGTCTGAATATACTGCGGTAGGAAAAGAGTATGAGTTTATTTCCATTAAATCTTATGCAACTTTTGCTGCGAGAGTTCCTATTTCTTGTTATGAAGATTTGGAGCCAATGATAGAGCGAACAAGGCAAGGCGAGCAAAACATTATGTGGAATACTCCTATCAAATGGTTTGCGAAATCTAGCGGAACTACAAATGCAAAAAGTAAATTTATACCAGTAAGCGCCGAAGCTCTCGAAGATTGTCATTATAAAGGAAGTAAGGACTTATTGTGTTTATACCTTAACAACAACGAAGATTCCAAATTATTTCTTGGAA
This sequence comes from Flavobacteriales bacterium, assembly GCA_038242935.1. Classification (GTDB taxonomy): domain Bacteria; phylum Bacteroidota; class Bacteroidia; order Flavobacteriales; family Flavobacteriaceae; genus Flavobacterium. Next base: position 4,634 of record JBBSRP010000097.1, on the reverse strand, counting down.
AAAGTCTGCGCTTAGGCGGAAGCAAACAGATTTACGAAACCAACAATACCTTCTTTGGTGATCTTTCTGCTATATTGATAGAAAATATGCCAATTTGGGCAGAATTCAGCAGCACTCCTTGCAATAAAGTTTCGCTTATGACTGATTGGGAAACGAAAATTCCTGCGATTATAGCCGAAACTTTAAACGAAAATGTAACGAGTTTTGCTGGTGTTCCTTCATGGATGATGGTGCTTCTGAATAAAATATTGGAGACAACTTCAGCGGAGCATCTCTTGCAAGTATGGCCAAATCTTGAAGTTTATTTTCACGGCGGAGTAAATTTTGACCCATACAGAGAACAATACAAAAAAATAATTCCGAGTAATGACTTTAAATATTACGAAATCTATAATGCATCAGAAGGTTTCTTTGCAATTCAAGATCTTAATGATTCTAGCGATTTGCTCTTAATGTTAGATTATGGTATCTTCTACGAATTCATTCCGATGAGTTCTTTTGGACAAGATGATAATAAAATTGTGCGTCTTGCTGATGTGGACCTAAATAAAAATTATGCAATCGTCATTACAACAAATTCAGGATTATGGCGCTATGTAATTGGCGATACGGTACGATTTACGTCTTTAAGTCCTTATAGAATTAGAGTTACAGGACGCACCAAACACCATATTAATGTTTTTGGCGAAGAATTGATGGTTGAAAATACCGATAAAGCTTTGGCGAAAGCCTGCAAAATAGCTTCTGTAGATGTTAAGGATTATACTGTAGCACCCGTATTTATGGAAGGTAGAGAAAAAGGAAGTCATGAGTGGATTATCGAATTTAAAAACCCGCCTGCTGACATTGATTTTTTTACAACTTTACTTGATAAATCTCTTCAAGAATTAAACTCTGATTATGAAGCCAAACGCCATAATAATATGACACTCAATGAGCTAACGATAAATGTGGCACGACCAAATTTATTTTACGACTGGCTCAAAGAACAAGACAAACTTGGTGGTCAGCATAAAATACCTCGTCTATCAAATCAACGCGATTATTTAGAACAATTGCTTCAAGTGCAGTCAAAAATTATAATATGAAATCCTTAGGATTTAGTTTAGTCAGCCACATATAAGTTTGGTAAAGTAATATGATGCAACAGTAGCAACCTTCCTTTTATTAAAACGAGTTCGATTAAAGTACAAAATTTTAAAAACTCCAGATTAGTTTTTCGAATAGAAATTTCTAATTAGCACTCTTTAATAATCTGTTAGTGGCTTTATAACTATTGGAAATCAAATCACTTTCTTCGAGAGTCGCTATATTTAATAAACTGTTGGGAGCGTTGCAAACAATATAATTCAACTAAAAAAGTTACTCATAAAGCAAAATCCAGTCGTTATGCGAGAAGTAATTCCACTCAGCTTTAGCAAAATCAACATTTGGATCGATTAGCGGCAGTTTCGGTTTTTTGTTAATCGATACTTTTGAATCTACATAGATGCTAATATAAATACCTTTTTTCTGATATTCTTTTTTAATTCTTTGCGCCGTTTGCCAAATCATGTCTGGCATTGTTCTCATACTTTTAATTTGGCTCTTGGTTAATAGCATATTCAAATCATAGTAGGTCTTCCTCTTAGTAGCATTATTAACAACTAAAAACTTTGTCTCGCCACTTCTATTCCGTAGCATCATACGCCAGCTAAGTCGATTTCCTTCTTCAGTCCACAATACATCACCTTTGATAAACCAATGCCTTAAGGGAAGCGAAAGTTGAAGCACAAAATATGGTAAGAAGAAATATAACAATATTTTATTGTTTAAAAGTGAAATGGGAATAAACGTTGTGGTTTCAATTTTCTTTTTGAAGATATACTTTCTAAAAAATTCTGGAGGGAAAAATAAAACTGAAAAAGAAAGGGCCAAAAAGGGAAACACACCAATTTCTAAAAGTGCGCTGTTAAACAAGTGAAAAAATATAGCGGCTATGAATGCATATTTTCTAGTTTTTCTGTAAAGCATCATCGGAATTATTAGAAAATCAAATAATAATCCACCATAAGTTATTGAGAAGTAAAACCATTCTTGCTCGTATAGATACATAAATCTGGATCCCGTTCTTCTTGCTAATAAATTTTTAATAAAAGTACCGTCAAGCCAATCAGGGTATAGTTTTGCCAACGTTGCAAAAAAATATACAATCGCTATTTGAAAGATTAGAACCCATCTACACCAAGAAGGCATTAATTGCTGTTTCTTAGAAAGATTTATTTTTACATCGACTGCATACGAAGTATTGGCGGGAAGAAACAACATTATTATGCATAAAAGGAGCATCAAATAATGGTGATTATTATATGTCGTCTTTTGCATAAAATAAGCAGCAGCCCATAAAATCGTGAATGCTCCGAGACTGTATCTATAGAATAAACCTATAGAAACTAAGAACCCACATACTGCCATTACTGCAAAATAATAATACATTCCGTTGCCAGATAAAGGCTGCAACCATTCCATACCGATGTGGGAAAAAGTAAAACGTGGTTGTATAAAGACAAAATCGATCCAATCTGATAACATCACTTCTACGCAATGCCAAGCTAATAGCGCTCCGAAAATAATTCTAAATAAGATTAGTTGGATATTATCAATTGGGGCATTTAATCTATCGAGAATAGAAGAATATTTCACAATTATCAGAGAATTAATTAAGAACACAAATGTATAATAATAATCTATTTTGAGCTCTTCTAAAAAAGTTTGCTCTAGAAACACTAAATTCCTACCGCAATCGTTTCTTTTATAAAATAAAAATTCAAACCTTTGTTTAATAATAGTACGACTTAGATAGTTTTTGGGAATAAACTTTGATTGAGTTAATAGGATTCTCTAGATAAAGCGGAAGCAAAAACTAATTTGTTTTTCGTACATTAGTGGTACTAAATCGGTAGTATTAGGAAAACAGCTAGATACTAACAACACATTTCAAGTAGATAATAAGTTTGCTGCAATCAAAAGAAAAACGACGGTAAATTAGAAATTAAAGTTAACACTTCTTTTATTGACTAAAACGAAGAAAACATAATATGAAAAACATAGCAATTCTTTTCGGCCTTGCATTCATAGCTTCGGCATGCGGGCCTCAGCGATATGGCTGCGGACCTCGAGGACGGTGCGAGATTGATAACAAACAGAACAAATCACAGCTAGAGAAAGAGTCCGAAAAAACACAATTTGCAACAGCATACTCACAAAAATAAACACAGTAAAATATGAATAGAAATACTTTTATACTCGGAGTAATTATTTGGATTATCACATTATTGATGTTGGTAATTTCGCTTACAGAATTTGTACCAGATAATCCTCTTGTAGAATTTCGGACAATTCTTGGAGTAGCATTTCTTGCAATTACCTTTTTCGTGGCAGTTGTTTATAGAAGAGTTAAAAATATGAATCGATAATAGATCATAAAAAAATCCCGGACAAGCCGGGATTTTTTATTTACTATCATTTGGCAATATTACGATGCCGCCTGTAATCTTCTCAAAAGATTTTTGTTCAAGCTATCTTCAACATAATCTCTATCAATGTGTAATTCTTTTATATCAGATCCAGGAAGCTCATACATAGCATCAGTCAAAACTGCTTCGCAAAGAGAACGCAATCCTCTCGCACCGAGTTTATATTCCAAAGCTTTGTCAACAATATAATCTAAAGCATCATCGTCAATAGACAACTTCACGTCGTCCATTAAGAATAGCTTTTCGTATTGTTTGATTAGCGCATTCTTAGGTTCGGTCAAAATTGCTCTCAACGTTTCCTTATCCAACGGATCCATGTGTGTAAGCACCGGAAGACGACCAATGATTTCTGGAATTAATCCAAAGTCTTTGATGTCTTTTGGAATTACATACTGCAGTAAGTTTTCCTTGTCAATATTGTCAGGATTTTTGGACGTATTATATCCCATCGCTTGACGGTTTAGCCTTTTTGATATAATGCGTTCTACACCATCAAAAGCACCACCAGCAATAAAGAGAATATTCTGCGTATTTACCTCAACAAATTTCTGATCCGGATGTTTACGACCACCTTTTGGCGGGACATTTACAACCGTACCTTCAAGTAGCTTTAGCAATGCTTGTTGTACGCCTTCTCCAGATACATCACGAGTGATAGATGGATTATCGCTCTTACGAGCAATCTTGTCTATCTCATCTATAAAAACGATTCCGCGTTCTGCTTTAGCAACATCATAATCTGCCGCTTGTAGCAATCGTGTTAAAATAGTTTCTACATCTTCTCCTACATATCCAGCTTCGGTAAGCACTGTCGCATCCACTATCGCTAATGGAACTTCTAGCATTCTAGCAATGGTTTTGGCAACAAGCGTTTTTCCCGTTCCCGTCTGCCCCACCATAATAATATTACTCTTCTCGATTTCAACATCGTCGCTTTGCTGTTGCTGCATCAACCGTTTATAGTGATTGTAAACAGCTACTGACATTACTTTCTTTGTCTGATCTTGTCCAATAACATATTGATCTAGAAAAGCTCTAATTTCTTTCGGACGTTTTAATACTAAATCTGTAGTATCAATAGTACTTCCGCTGTTTTTAACTTCTTCTAAAACAATTCCG
>JBBSRP010000096.1:0-10772 GCA_038242935.1 Flavobacteriales bacterium | reverse complement strand
CTTTAGGTGGAATTTCTCAAGAATACAACCTTGTGGGAGAAGTTGCAGCAGGAGATCAACAGGAATTTGACTTAAAGGAGGGAGAAGCGGTACGCATCTTTACAGGTGCAAAAGTTCCTAAAAATACTTCGGCGGTAATGATGCAAGAGAAAACTAGTGTAGATGGGAATAAGCTCACTTTGAAACAAATGCCCGAGGAAGCACAGAGTATCCGTAGAAAGGGAGAAGAGCTAACTCAAGGACAACTTGTTTTTGAAAAAGGGTTTACGATTACTCCGGCAGGAATTGGGTTAATAGGAAGTTTTGGCATCGAAAAAGTTGAGGTGTTTAGCAAGCCAGTTATTAATTTGATCACCACCGGAAATGAATTGATAGAACCCGGAAAACCGAGAACAGCAGGACAGATCTATGAATCTAATAGCTATGCACTGGCAGCTGCCTCTGAACAATTTGGATTTCATTGTGAGAGTAAGAAGCAAATAGAGGATGATTTTGAGGCAATAAAATTCGGGATAAAAGATTCTCTGGAAACTGCAGACTTGTTAATTCTTTCTGGGGGAATTTCAGTAGGAGATTATGATTTTGTAAAGCAGGCACTGGAAGAAAACGGAGTAGAAGAACAGTTCTATAAAGTCTTTCTTAAACCTGGAAAACCGCTATATTTTGGTAGAAAAGAAGATAAATTTGTATTCGCATTAACGGGAAACCCTGCATCTTCCTTAAGTTGCTTCTACGTTTATGTATTGCCTTTGCTATATAGATTAAGCGGATCAGCAAAAAAAGGATTGGAGCGATACTCTTTTCCTATTTCTCAAGATTTTGATAATAGAAGCGATCGGCCTTCATTTCTAAAAGCTAAGGTAGCTAATGGAGAAGTCGAAATTTTGGATGGACAAGGTTCATCTATGATATTATCAATGGCACAAGGAAATGCGTTGGCATTTATCGATGCTGAAACTTCTCTCAAAAAAGGTGCAAACGTAGAATGCCTTTTAATCTGATAGTATGCCTATAGAATACCTGCCGTTTATCTTTTTCTTCATCGCTTTATTCTACAGTTCGGTGGGTTTTGGCGGAGGATCCAGTTATTTGGCAATCTTGAGTTTGGTGATTACGGACTTTTATGAGATACGTTCCACAGCTTTGATCTTGAATATATGTGTAGTTTCTATAGGAACAATCATTTATATCAAAAATGGTGTTCTAAAAGCGAAATTGCTTTGGCCGTTTTTTGTATTAAGTATACCAATGGCATATTTAGGAGCTCAGGTAAAGCTGTCGCAAAATGCATTTTTCTTGCTATTAGGTACTGCTTTGTTATTGGCAGGAATTTTTATGCTGTTGAAATTTGTTCAAAGTAGACTAGAATCTGTTGAATTTTCTAATTCTAAAAAGCTATTATTAGGAGGAAGCATTGGTTTGATTTCTGGTATTTCTGGAATTGGGGGAGGAATATTTTTGTCTCCAGTGCTTAATCTTCTAAAATGGGCAAATCCGCGGATTATCGCCTCACTAGCTTCAGTTTTTATTTTGGTGAATTCTCTTGCCGGTCTTGTTGGCTTAAACGTAGCGGGAACTTTTCGTTTGGACTACGATCTTGTATTTAAACTTATCATCGCAGTAGTCCTCGGGGGAAGTCTGGGCTCTTATCTTTCCAATAAGAAATTAAATCTCAAATTTTTAGGCATTCTTACCGCAATCCTTGTCTTTTATGTTGGTCTCAGGCTAATCTTGCTTCATGGATTTGGGATTAGGATTTAGTAAGTCGAAATATTTAGCACATTATCATTATGCTAAAAGTTGTATTTATTAGTTAGATTTTGCTTTCAATAAAAGGAATACCAATTGTAAGCTACTCAGAATTAAATGGCTTTTTTTGTGGCTGTAAACTAGAGTGATTCGATCTTCAGAGCTTATTTTACATTTTTAAATACGTCGATGCTTTATTAGGATCAAATATGATTGATGTGTTTATGCACAAAATATTCTTTCATCTGTAAAGTTAGAATGTAATATATTTTTAACTCTAAGTTACTGTCATCTTGGGATTGAAAGAATTTAGAAAGTGCTTTAGTTTTAATTACGTAATAGTCGTGTCTCACGCAGATCTTGCGAGAGGGATAGCAGTGAAAATCCTTTCTTGTGGCTTTGCGAAGCAAAAGCTACAAGAAAGATTGGGAACGAATAGCCTGACATGAGCCAAACAAAACATTCAATGTTATCGAAAAAGTGCTGGCGAATGGCTCGCCCAAATTCAAAAAGAAATTACTTAATTAGAGCATTATCTCGATTTTACCGTTGTATTAAAAAGTATAATTTACCTGCATTCCACCGTAATAATTTCGAGGATTCCCTAGATAATAATATCTTGGAGCCTGACTGCCAAAACCCACAGCATTGGTTACAATACTCGAAGCGTAATGTTCGTCTAGAGCGTTATTTACTCCCGCATAAATATTCAATTCGCAATCTTGAAATATTTTGAAAGTGTATCCTGCCTTAAAATTCAGCAAATTGTATTGATCTGTATAGCCAGAATTCGCATCATCCAGAGGGACTTCTCCCACACTTCGGAAATTCCCAGACACTAGGAAACCACTTTCACTCTGAAAATCTACACCAAGATTCATTGTATATTTCGGTACTCCAGGTAATTTATTTCCTGAAAAATCTTTGTCATCAGTTATAAATTCATCGAACTCAAAAAAGTTGAGAGCAGTGTTCAAATAAGATTTAATAGAAATTCTCTTCCCAATAAGAAAGCGGTAATTGGCGAGAAATTCAATGCCGTTATGATTTGTTTTTCCAGCATTTTTTCCTACATATTGATCTTCGGCAATGCGCTGCGCCACCAACAAATTATCGACTTGAATCGAATAAACTGATATTTCGGTATATAATTTATTTTGGAACCAGTTTCCTTTAAAACCTATTTCGTAATTAGTTCCAGTTTCAGGTTTCAGATCGGTATTAATTTGTCCTTCGGGTGTCAACGTTTCTGCGACAGTTGGAGTGGAGAAGCCTTGACTTATGGAAGCGTAAATGTTTTTTCCTTTTGTTATTTCATAACTAGTTCCGAATCTGGGAGAAAAAACTGTTGCAAAACTGTAATTACCTGTCTGATTTACTTCATCGTTAGTATAAAGATCAGTCAAGCTATATTTGGTAGTATTTAAATTAAAGCCAGCTTCAAGATTCCATTTTTCAGTCAAGTCAAAATTTATTTGTGCAAAGAAATTTGAGTAATTTCGGTCTTGTTCATTGTTGCTTAAGCGGTCGCCGAGAACGCTACCTTGATCGGGGAAATCCTTATATAAATTTTTGAACGTTCCAGTTTCATACCATTCATTATAGTATTCAGCACCAAAACTAATTTCTGAAAGGAGTTCAAAAATCTTAGTTTTCAAATTAAATTTTGTGCGAATCCCAGCAGAAACTGTTTCTTCCTTTAATATATCAAATGGGCGAGGTTCGTAGGCATCCCTAAAACTTAGAAATAAACTTGTAGTATTCGTGAAATTTTCAAGAAGTGAATGTGTATAAGACCCGCCCAGAAGTCCACGATCGTAAGATTCATACCCTTTGGATTGTCGCCAAGTAGATGCAGCTGTTTCGGGATTATTTAAATAATCTTCTTTGTTCAAAGAACTCGGAATAAAAGCTTTTAATCGTGTGAAGTTGGCCAAATAGGATATTTTTCCATTTTTACCTCTATCGAGACTTCCATTTACCACTGCAGAATTTCGCTTATAATTTCCATTCTGTCGATAACCGTCACTTGTTAGACTGCTAAAGTTAGCAGATAGTGTAGTTTTCTCTGTAGCATTAAAGGCTTGTAATACGTGTTTTTGTGTGTTGAAACTTCCAAACTGACTACTTAGCTTAGCCTGCGACCCTTGGAGTGTGTTTTTTTTTGAGTAGAGGTTGATAGAACCTCCTAGACCAGCTCCATAAATACTTGAAGTTGGCCCTTTAATAATCTCTATTCGTTCTAAAGCTTCTTGGTCAAAATCATCTAAAGTGAGTTCACCTTCTGCAGTAGAGAGTGGAATTCCATCATAATAAGCCTGAATTCTATTAGTGTTATACTGAGATCTCGCGCCAATACCTCGGATATTGATTTTATTGGTATTTAACGCTCCTTGATTTACATAGATTCCTGGAACATTATTAAAGGTTTCCAAAACATTCGTGGCGTCAGTGCGGTTGAAATCAGAGGCTGTTACCAAATTAATTGATGCTGGTATTTTTTGCAATGTGTTTGGGATTATCGTACTGCGTATTATAACTTCTGAAAGTGCTTCGGGAGTAGGAGTTAAATATAGTTTTTGCGTATTATTATCACCTTCAAGATGAACGAAAGAGGTATTGTAGCCAATAGCTTTAAGTTGATAATTTCCGTCGAGTAAGTCATTCAGTAGGGTAAAGTTTCCGTTTTTATTGGATACAGCTATCAAGATTTTAGACTTGTAAACACTGACGTTTTCTACGGGTTCTTTTGTTACAGAGTTGAGGATTTTAAACTGATGCTCCTGCGCAAACAAGTTTCCGAAGCAGAATAAGCATAACAATACTATTTTTTTCAAAAGCTTAATTTTTAAGTGCTGAAATTTTCCAAACTATTCCCGCATCGTCATCGCATACTAAGAGGTCGCCGTTTTGGGTTACGCTTATTCCTACTGGTCGTCCGTGAACTTTACTTTGCGCCTCATTGGCGATAAATCCAGTTAAGAAATCTTCCGGCTGCCCGGGTTTACCATTTTCATCAAATGGTACAAAAACCACTTTATATCCCGAAAATACTGCTCGATTCCACGAACCGTGTTGTCCGACAAAAGCGCCATTTCTATATTTTTCGGGAAATTTATCACCGGTATAAAAAGCAAGACCAAGAGAAGCTGTATGTGGCCCCACCGGTACATCAGGCACGATCGCTTTTTTGACCATGCTGAGATGTGGATCATCCGCCCAGCGTGGATCCTGAATTTGTCCGTAATAAGAATACGGCCAACCGTACCAGCCATTTTCCTTTATGCTAGTTATGTAATCTGGCACCAAATTATTTCCTATTTCATCACGTTCATTTACTGCTGCCCAAAGTTCGCCCGTTATTGGATTCCAGTCCATTCCTACAGGGTTTCTCAATCCGGAGGCATATAGTTTTTCACCACTTCCATCGGGATTAATCTCAAGAATTGCAGAGCGTCTTTTTTCGTTCTCCATTCCATTTTCGCCTATGTTACTAGAAGAACCAACAGAAACGTAAATTTTTGAACCATCTTTATTTGATATTAAATTTCGAGTCCAGTGATTGTTATATCCTCCCGCAGGTAAACTAAGTATTTTCTCTCCTTTTACTTCGATTTTAGTGTCGCCTACAGAATATGGATATCGGAAAACTCCATCGGTATTAGCAACATAAAAATAATTGTTTAAAATCAACATTCCGAAAGGTTGATTAAGATTGTCCAAAAACATCTTCCGCTCAGCTTTCCCATCTTCATTGCTATCTTGTAACAAACTAATGCGATTTGAACTACTTTTAGTGTCAGATTCTACGACAAAAATATCACCATTAGGAGCAATATATGTGCTTCTAGGATGTTTTAAGTTATCAGCGAATTTAATCACTTTAAATCCTGTGGGAGCTTGAGGTTTTTTGTTACCCCAACCTATAAGTACGCTAGCTTTTGTAATGGAATTTGAAGAATATGGCGGCACTAAGCGCAACTCACCAATTGCGGTCTGCACCACATCTGCCGGTCGGCTTGCCAGTTCTGCTTTTTTCTCTTTACTTAAATTCTGATTAACTTGAGCTTCAACTTTTGTAGTAGAGATAGCTATAAGTCCGATGGTAAGAAAGGTGCTGATTTTCAACATAATAATAGTGTTAATTACTTTAAAAATAATTCTAAATTTCTTTCAAGAAAAAGAACTTGTTGCAAATTAGCGTTTGTTTAACATAAATTGACCACTTTGTAAAAGATTAATAAATACCAATTTCAGAAACATAAAATGGAAGACAAAAAAATAGGAAGTGAAACAAAGAAGTCTTTAGTACAATATGGAATTATCGCAGCTGTAGTTATCACACTTTACTCGACGGGATTGCATACAGAAGTTATTGCTTTTGTACAACGTGGACTGCTATCAACAGGAATTCTAAATCCAAATTTGGAAAAAATTACCGAAGCGCGTAATAACCGAATTGAAAGTGGAATACTTTCAAATACAACCAAAGCGGATTTCAACTTAAAGGTTATTGATAAAGAAGGAAATATAACCTCTCTTGAAGAATTGCGTGGGAAGGTTATTTTTATAAATTTCTGGGCTACTTGGTGTGCGCCTTGCGTTGCCGAAATGCCCAGCATAAATAAGCTGCATACAGCAATGGGCGACGACGTGGCTTTCGTCATTGTATCTTTAGACGAAGATTTTGAGAAGGCAAAAGATTTTGACAAACGTAAAGATTATGATTTACCTATTTACGCTGTAGCTAGTAATGTGCCAACGATGTACGATTCGTCTACTATTCCGACCACTTATATTATTGATGCGAAAGGAAATCTCGTCTTGACACATAAAGGAATGGCGGATTACAACACTTCGGATTTCAAGAATTTTTTGAGAAGTTTGAGGTAAGGTATTTATTCCATAAATAATGAAGTGTAGTAGTTTCTTTAAAGAAAGAACCGTGAAGATATATGTTTATATTAACTGCAATTGTTCTGCCTGCATTTTAAACATATCATTTAAAGTAAGGCAACCGATTTATGTGATTTGAGAATCTGATTAAACTATTCTACTGCATCATTTCAACTTCGTTATTAGGGGATTTGTCAAGTTGCACGCGTTTAAATTCGTACCATTTATCTGTGATTCTAAATTCGAGTTCAGCAAAATTTTTCATTTCGATGAGGTCGACAATATTTTTATCTTTGCATAGGTAGATTACAAAACTTCCAAAATGTTCTTCGGTAATTTTCAATTTTTCAGAAAGAAAGTCTTGAAAATTTTTTTCTAAATACTCTTGATGTCTCTGTTGCTTCTCAATCTGAATGTATTTTTTAAGTCTTTTGGTTTTGCCATTAATTGCATTCAAAATTGGATCCACTTGCAAACTTCCCGCCAACAACCCAAGCAAATGAATTGGCTTAAAATCGCCCGCTGTTAATAATTGTCGCTCGTATTGGGTCGGTGTTTTTACTGGCTTCGAAATAATCCCTAAAGAATATGCGCTGAGTTGAGAATTCGGCCGAATTTTAACCTCATTCAACTCTATCATATTTTTGGAAAGCATCATCGACAAAGTGTCGGGTTTTGATAGTGTATTTTTTAAATTGACTGCATTCTGAATCGAATCATTCTGATGCTGTTGACTATTTGAAATTTCCTTTTTTCTGAGAGAAGGATTTTAAGGAACAAAAAAATATGAGTGTTATTAGGAATTTCATTCGAAGGTATTCTTTGGTATGGCGAAAGAAAAGATGCCGTTTGACTCAAGCCAATTTCTGCTTGATTTGCAACGCTAAAAATCTATTAGCAATATATAAAACTATTTAATGGATTGATGCCAAGAATGAAAATTTTACAATTGTCTTCCTTGCTTTTGTAGGAGCAATCGCTGCAAAAGCTGCAGGTTCAAGTGTAAAATATCATTTTACCGATTACATTTTAGGAAATTGGTTCGATGGAGTTGACGTCACTTATTGTGCATTTATTTAGTACTTATAACGTTTATTAACTTAGACATTATTAATTTTATATCAGTACCTTTATAATGTTATGGAAGATTTAGAATTTTTATTGCGGCTTTGTACAGCAGTCTTTGCTGGGCTTTGTATTGGTTTCGAGCGACAATGGCGACATAAATCGGCAGGGCTCAAAACCACAATGTTGGTAACTGCGGGAGCAGCAATCTTTACAATGCTTGCAATACAATTTAGTGATTTTTCAGAAAATGTAGATGTTACTAGGATTATTGCCCAAGTAGTATCGGGTATTGGTTTTTTGGGCGCCGGTATAATTTTTAAAGAAGGTCTAAACGTACACGGATTAACTACTGCGACCACAATGTGGTGTAGTGCAGCAATAGGGTGCGTTGCTGGATCGGGTTACTTTATTCAAACTATTATCTGCACCGTTTTGGTGCTCCTCGTCAATATCGCATTACAACCATTAGATAGATTGCTAAAAAGTCGAAATACTCAAGAAGATAGTAGTGATGAATAATTAGATGAGGCAGATTCTACTAAAATCTTAATTTATTGGAATAAGTGTATTGAGAATTGAAATAGATCAATTTATTTTATGTCCTGAGTGGGTTTAATTGCCTTGTCCACTAGGAATGGCAACCTTGGGTATCATTATTTTAGACAATCGTTGTGGCTGGATTTATTTTATAATACCTCGATGATTTTGACTTGATGCGAAAGATCTAAAGACATACAAATACAAGCATTGAAAACTGCCAATGAAAAACTAAAAATATTTTCACGCTACAAAGAACTATTATAATTCAAAGAGAAAATTAATCCTAGTTGGACAATGATGTACTTGGTTTATAATGAGTATTATGATCTGATTGCCTTGCCAAATGTCTTGAAAAAAATAATGAAGCTAATAGACTTTAATATTAGCCATCATGCACTTATTTAAAGAGTGCTATTTTTTATAATTTCCATTAATTAGTTGGTTCTAAAACAAGTACTAAGCATTTTATAAAGTTCGGGGTGTTTCTTTTCGAATATTTCAGGTTGCTCAAAAAAATACTCTGAAGCTACTGCCAAAAACTCTGCCTCACTCGTTCCACCGTACTTCCTGATATCTGATTTATTGTTGTTAATTTCCTCCATTTCTTTATGGATCAGCTTTAGCCATTGATTTATATACGGTTGCTGTAGCAGTCGCTCAGGTACGCCATCAGTAACGCCGTCCATTTTGTCAATTAGATGTACAAATTCGTGAACAGCTGTATTGTGCTTGTCTGAGGTAATTTTAAATCCGTCGTGAAGTGCTTTTCTCGAAAGTATCATTTGATTTTCAAACCTCCCAGTTCCGACCAGTCCAAGTATATTTCTCTTTTTTTGTTTTGTGTCAAATTGTAAATCGTTATTAAATGTATCTGGATATAGAAGTACGCCGCTTAAATTGGTGTAATGCCACTCATTAAAACCAAAAACTGGTATCACAGCACTTGCGGCAATTAATACTTTGTCCAATTCCTCGAGTTTTATTTTTACAGTATCTATATAGACTTCGCTTAAAAATACCATCATTCTTTGCTGAAATCTTTCTTGTTCTTTGACGGATAATTCTTCGTAGAAGCTAACATATTTCATTAACAAAGGATGCCAAGCAGCTGGGAAAACAGCAATTCTTCGTTTTCGAGAACCTTTAATAAGTGAAAAAATAACCAAAATAATTAATATCGAAAAGAATATAATGACGTACTTCATATTTTTAGTTTAAACAGATGGATTAACAAGATTTATTTTTAAAGGAGATATTTCTCAAAAATAAATCAATTAAAATCAAACGACACATTTTTGTCCTTATTCATTTTGAATAATTTATTCTTAAAAAAAGTTCTGTGGAAGTTTAGTTCTACCTGAAATTCTGTACTTGATTTGCGAATGCACATAAGTATTACTCTTCAAAACCTGCTGTAGCTTGATTTATTGCAATTCTGATCTAAGAACTGAACACATTTTAAGAATTCGTTTGCGTATAAAATCCTAGTTATTATCTAGGAGAAAAGTATTTTACAATTTGCCACTTGATAAACGCAACAATAATGTTTAGTAGTTTTCATTTTTTTTTGTAATTTCAACCTATTGCTGTAGGTTTTCTGAACCTCTTACTTAAATAGATCCAAAATAAAAACTAAATCATTGTAAGTATTATGCCACATCTCATCGCACCATCCATTCTTGCAGGCGATTTTGCCAATCTCAGAAAAGACATTGAAATGCTCAACCAGAGTGCTGCCGACTGGATTCACGTTGATATTATGGACGGTGTTTTTGTGCCAAATATCTCCTTTGGTTTTCCAGTTCTTGAAGCGATAAAACGCTATACCTCAAAACCACTCGATGTGCACTTAATGATTATAAAACCCGATCGATATATCAGTCGTTTTAAAGATTCTGGAGCAGATAATCTGATAGTTCACCTAGAGGCTTGCACTCATTTGCATCGCACTATGCAGGAAATTAAGCAGCAAGGAATGCAGGCTAGTGTTGCCCTCAATCCACATTCGGCCGTGAATAATCTAGAAGAAATTATAGGAGATATTGATCAAGTGCTCATAATGTCGGTCAATCCAGGATTTGGTGGGCAAAAATTTATAGAGCATACTTATCAAAAAATTGAAAATACCCGTAATTTAATTGACAAAAGTGGTTCAAAAGCTCGCATACAAGTCGATGGAGGTGTAAATCTCATTAATGCCGTCAAACTTATTGAGCTCGGTGCAGATATATTGGTTGCTGGAAGCAGTGTTTTTGGATCTTCAAATCCCGTCAAAACCATCGATGCTTTTAAGGCAATTTGAAATTTGTAGAAACTTTTTTTTTATTTGGGCGAGTCCTTTCGCCAGAGAATTTTCGTTAAAGTTTGAATATTTCGTTTGGCTCAGGTCAGGCTCAATGTCATTAAGTTAAGGTTTTAATGTGCTGATTGGTAGTGTAATAAGTCATTTAAAATTTGTCTAATTGTAGGTTATTTCTTATATTTATGTGAAATATTTGACACATAAGTAAATGAAAAGT
>JBBSRP010000095.1:0-10780 GCA_038242935.1 Flavobacteriales bacterium | reverse complement strand
AATCAGAGCTGATCTACGGTAATAAACTTATATCGAGAAAGGAAATGGAGAAGGAAGTATTTGAGTACATAGAACTATGGTATAATAAAATGAGAAGACATTCTTCCCTTAATTATCTAACAATTCAGGAGTTTAATAATTTAAAAATTAATAGCAAATATGCGGCTTAACTAATACTGTCATTTTTGTTTGCATATCCAGACATCAAATCTATGTGTAGAAGCTTATTTTGTCTAAACCATTATCAAAGAACCTTATTCAAAGTATTTTTTGAGAGATCCAAAAGGTTTAAAAATATTTCTGTTAAAGTATTTTCTAAGCTTACGTTTTTACGGCAGGGGTTATTATGCCAAATCACAAAAACGATCAATACATTTTTCGCTGTTACTGACAATAGGATTTTGCGATACTCTATTTATCAATATAATACCGATTGAATTTAAATAGGTGAAAATTGTTTGGAGTCGATTATATGTTATACTTGATGTAGTAGTATTTTAAATATAATATTAAGAGTCTAACCAATTCTTGAAATTGTTGATTTCCTTTTTGCTCAAGATTATAGCTTCGGAATCTGTGTTAGGAATCCTTAAGAGTATTTCTATTTTTTGACTTGAATGCTTAACTATTTCCAGTATATTATTTCTATTAATAATATATTTTCTATTTACTTTAAAAAAAAGGTTGTGATCTAAGTTAATAATTAAATCTTTTAGATTATTGCTATATAAATAACTACGTCCAGTATCAATGTAGATAAAGAGATGTTTTCCAGTGGCGAAAAAAAACATTATTGATGAATCATTTATTGAAACAAGTCTATTTCTATGATTTACTAGAAAATGATGTTGAATGTTGTTTTTATTTTCAATTTCAACTAGAGATTCAACAATTAAGCTAGGATTGAAAGTTTCTTTTATATTTTTATATTTTATCAAAGCTTCAAACAACTCCTCTTCCTCATAGGGCTTTAAAAGATAATCTATTGTAAAGTGTTTGAAGACTTGGACTGCGTAAGAATCATAAGCAGTAATAAAAATAATAGGACTCGAGATTGGTGCTTCTTCAAAAATATCAAGACTTTTCCCATCCCCCAGATGAATGTCCATAAATGAAAGATCGACCCTATTGTTTTTAAAAAAAGCAACTGCATTTTTTACGGATTTAAGTAGGAAGATTTCAGAAATAGGAAGTATAGTCTGTTTCTCAAGAAGAGACTTTAGATAGCTCGAGGCAAGATTTTCATCTTCAATTATAGCTACTTTCACTTTTTTTTACAAAGTTATAAAAAAAAAGCTCTGTAGAAACAGAGCTTTAAAAAGTTACAATTCAGGATTGTTTAATCGAGCGTCAGCCGGAAAAGGCAAAGTATAACGCGGATCGTTTTTAATTAAAGTGTATTGTTGTCCACTTAAAGTATGATTAATCTGCTTCTGCGTTGTGCGTCTAAGATCAAACCAACGATGCCCTTCAGCAGCAAATTCACGTTGTCTTTCCTTGGCAATAAAATCAAGAAGCTCTATTTGTGTCATTGCATTAACAGACGAAGTAAGTTGATCAAAACCTGCGGCTGTATACCTGTTTTTGATAAAAGTCAAAATGGTTGCTTTTGCAGTCGATAAGTCATTTAAGTGCGCAGTTGCTTCTGCTTTTGTTAAATATAACTCTGATGTTCTGAAAGAACACTTTTGATTTAACTCGCCACCTTTTCTAATTTTATAATCGTTGCCATTAGTCTGAAAATAGATAGGGAAACGTAAGTCTGTTGTTTTATCATAAGCATCCGTTAATAGAGGCGAAGCAAGCGAAGCACTTTTTAATCTATTAATAAAAACATCTTCCAATGCTAGTATAGACTCTACCGTGTCAAAATTATTAGGAAGAACCGCTGTGGAATTTAAATCCACTAACGCATTTTTATAAGTAAGGGCTTTATCTGCTGATTCTAATGCTTTATTCCACTCCTTTTGGTATAAGAAAATGCGCGACTCCATAGTATACAGTGAAGCTTTAGAAAAACGATAATTTATTCCAGTAGGTTGCGTATCTTCCTTAAGTAGTGATTTTGCACTTTCTTTATCAGATATAATTTGATTGTAAATTGCTGCCACAGTTTCTGGACTATACACTTGCTCTAAATCTATCGTTAACGCCAACGGTACGCCTCTATCTGTTGCTGAAGTGGAAACATCGTAAGGTTTTGCAAATAAATTGATTAGGTCAAAATATGCCATTGCGCGCAGCGCGTAAGCTTCACCGATAAGCTGATCTTTCTCTACAGAGGGTTCTAATTTTTTTGATCCTTCACTAATAATTACATTAGCATAAAAAATAGAGTTATACAAATCAGCATACTGAAAACTTGTAGTAATACGATCTGGATTGACATCATTCCACGTATAAATGTCTTTAAAGTAAATTAAATCATCACTAAATTCGTTCAGAATTAATTCATCTCCGCGTACTGTTGTTAGTGACTTATGATCAGGATACACGTCATATCCTTTTGTAAGAACAGCCCTGAAGTCCGCCAGTGTTTCTGGAATAACTTTTCCTATAGGCTTAATGTCAAGGTAATCTTCACAGCTTAAAATAGTGCTGACTGTAAGAAAGAGTACTATGGTTTTTAGTATATTTTTCATTTTTAAATAATTAGAAAGTTAAATTACATCCTAGAGAAAATGATCTAGGGATAGGTTGAGCATATATATTTCCGTAAGTTTCTGGGTCAAAATACCCTTTGTAGTCAGAACTGATAACAAATAAATTTCGGCCTTCAATACTGAATCGAATATTATCCATAAACATTTTTTGACTTGCGGTTTTAGGTAGTGAATAGCCCAAACGAACACTACTTATGCGCATATAGCTCATTTCATGTACCCAAGTATCAAGTAAATTGTAAGTTTCAATTGGATTCCCACCAGAATACCATTGGTAAGCCATCCACGAATCTCCGCCACCAGATGTTTGACTAGTAATTCCCGGTAAATTTGAATTTGTATTTCCTGGAGTCCATGCATTTAAAATATCTGCCGAATAATTCTGACCACGATCCACTGTTGTACCATTGTAAGGAGGTCTTTGAACTACTGTTTGCTTAAGGTTGAAAGAGGCAGCGACCGTAAAATCAAAATCGTAAAGTCTGAATGTGTTAATGATTCCTCCAGTAAATTTTGGATCTAAGTCTCCAACGTAAGTGAATAGATCTCTAGTTTCTTCTGCCGTAAGTGTCGATTGTGCAATTTCGCCAGGAAAGAAATCTGCATAAGGATCGTACAAACCAAAGAAAGTTTGACTATTTACAATTTCTCCATTTTTATTTTGAAATAATGGAAATCCATTATCATCAATTCCAGCTGTCTTCAGTGCAAATACAGCATTAACAGGAAGTCCTTCTTTTGAAGGTAAATAACTATTAGATCTTACTTGAATACGATCAACATTGCTTCTATTATGTGATAAATTAATATTTGTCGTCCAGCCAAAATCTGGATTATTGATATTTTGAGTACCCAACGAAATTTCATATCCTTTGTTGGTAATCTGTGCCCAGTTAGAATTGGTAAATTCAAAACCATTTTCAAGAGGAAGAGACTGTAAACCAATTAAATCGGTGCTTTTTCGTCCGTAAATGTCGGTAATTATAGATACTCTATTATTAAACAAACTTAAATCCATACCGAAGTTTGTATTTGTCGTCTTTTCCCATCTTAATTTATCATTGGGCGGAGAAATAATGGTGATAACAGGCTCTGTGCTACCAGGCAAAATAGTAGTATTTTTATATTCTCCTACCACAAATGGCGACGTATTTTTGTCTATATTTCCTTGCAATCCGTAAGAGGCACGCAATCTTAAATTAGAAATTAACTGATTATCTAGCAAAAATTCTTCACCAGACACCAACCATGAACCAGAGATAGCCCATAGTGGCAAGTACTTATATTTTGGATTTACTCCAAATAAGTCCGAACCATCATAACGAACACTTGCAAAGGCAGTATATTTTCTATCATAAGTATATGACGCTGTTGAAAAGAATGAAGCAAACGCATTTTCATTTTCGATTTTTTGATACGTTCTATATGCCGATTCGTTGGCAACACTTTGATTAGGGAAAATTATCTGTTTCGTAGTCAATGTCTTTTTATCAAAACCAAAACCTTTTGTAGCTATTGAAGTATTGTAATTTCTTCTTAGCTCGCTTCCGGCCATAACTTCAATTTCATGTTTCTGATTCAATACAGTCGAATAGTTTAGCATCGTTTTCCAATTGTATTGAAAAAAGTCTGTATTTGAATTTTGAATTATTCCTCCTTCGGGCAAAAAGTATGTGTAACCACCATTACTATATCTACGAGTTTTCTCTCTCTCTTTTCTAGTAAAATAGGTGTTTTTGTCTGCAAATTTCTCTGATGAAGTATTATCAAATTGTAATCCGAGTTGCGTAGTTGCATTTAGACCTCTGGCGATGCTGTATTCGGCATCAACAATTGCTTTTAGAGATTTAATTTTCAATTCATAAGAAGTATTTTCTCTTTCTTCAAGAAGATTAAAAGGAACATATCTATCAGAATAACCGCTAATGTCTTGGTCATAATTATAACTGCCGTCAGGATTCTTTGGTGTTAGATATGGATTTACATTTCTAGAATAATTGGATGGACTTGTATAAGCATCTGTATCTGTAATATAAGATTTTGTCTTACTCTGAGCAGCAAATAGTCCAACACCGACATTTAATTTATCATTTACTTCGAAGTTATTTTTTAAAGTAAGATTGTAACGATCGTAACCAGTACCAATTGTTGCACCTTCTTCACTAAAAGCTCCCAAAGAAAAGTAATAATCTGATTTTTCGCCACCGCCTGAGATACTCAATCCGTACTGTTGATTGATAGCATCTTGATAGATTAGATTACCCCAATTTATATTATTGTTTCGTAGAGCGTTAATTGAGTTTTGTGTCTCTAAACTTAATGATGAAAAGCCTCCTGTACGAAAAGCGTCTAATTCGCTTGCTTGATTTAAGATTCGAGAGATTGCTCCTCCAGAATCTCTGTATGTCAAATCTGCTCGTGAAGCCAATGCTAATTCTAAATCTACTTTTTGCGAAGAATTTAATAAATTTAATTTAGAAAAATCTGGTCGCTGTGTAATGAAAGTATTAGATGAAAAATTTACTTTCATTTTTCCTTTTTTTCCTCTTTTTGTAGTTACAACAATAACTCCATTTGCAGCTCTTGCTCCATAAATTGCAGTCGCAGCAGCATCTTTTAAGACTGTAATATCTTTTATATCTTCTGGATTTAATCCAGCGATTGTAAAGTTACTTAATACATCAATATTGTCTTTGTCGAAGTTCTTAGGAACATCATTACTTTCCAATGGTAAACCATCTAAAACCCATAAAGGATCTTGAGACCCCGAGAGTGAAGCTGTACCACGAACTCTAATTTTAGCGACAGCTCCAGGAGATCCAGTACCTTGAGTTACTGCAACACCAGATACTTGGCCTATAAGCATTTGGTCGATGCTCGACACACCAGCTTGCTTAATATCAGCCATATCTATTTTTGCAATAGCAGATGTTAACTTTCTCTTTTCTATTTTTTGGTAACCCGTAACTATTACTTCATTAAGCTCACTCATATCAGCTTTTAGCGATATATTGTATACTCGTTGTGCTGTAATTTGTATGGTATATGGAACATAACCCATATAAGTTACTCTTACAGAAGTTGTGTTTTTATTTATTACTAGTTCAAATGAGCCATCATTATTCGTAACAGTTCCTATACTAGAACTTTCAATAACTCCTTTTTGTTGTGTACTATTTGATATGGAACTATTGTCTACATAAACAGTCGCACCAGGTATTGGTAATCCGTCCATAGTATCAATAACTTTTCCAGTAATTGTGATTGTTTCTTGCGAGTACACAGACATAGCAAGAAAGAAATTTAGAATGCAAAATAATTGTTTCATTAGTTAATATTTATAATATTACAAGGTGTTTTTTACTACTTGTTCAATTCGTTGAATTAAATCTAAGTAATGGTTTTTGGTTTCCTGATTTCCAGTATTTCGCTTAGATTTTAACAACTGCAAAATTTGATTTAGTTCGCCTTTTTTGTCAGATGTAACTTCTGTAACTCTCTTTAAAGACGACTGATTGATATTGCGTGCCATTCTCGAATCTTGCAAATGATTGCACAGCTGGGGCATGTTTAAATTTTCATGCAGTTGTATGCTTTTTTTAGCATCCGTTTTTTCAAAAAGTTTATTAGTAGTCACTATCAGAACATCAACATAATTTTTCTGAGTCATTCGGTTCAAAATAGTCAGCGATTTATTCTGAATAGTTGGTGCAAAAATATCTTGTCGTATTGTCGAAAATAATTGTGTTACAGTAAACACATTTTCTTTAGTTCCATTACGCTGATATAATTGATTTTCAGTCATTCGCAATAAGCGATTATCACTCAGCATACTGTACATAACGCCATATTGTAACTCTCTCGCCAATGTATAGGGTGTATATTCAAATGGTCCTAATGGAGAATCCTTTAATGGATTTGTCTTATCAAGTATTGAATTGAAAAACAACCACTCTGGAATATTTATACTATTTTTTAATAAATAAGCAACAGCTTTTTTCTGGATCGCAGCAGGAACAGGAACATAGCTTTCCTTGGTATCACCATGAACAGTGTTGTTTAAATAAACTCCTCCTATGTTTGTTAAAACATGATGATTGTATAATTGCCATTGTCCAATAGCTCCAATATATAGTTTTCCTGTTTGATAATATGTTTCGTCCTTATCGTATGTCCAATCTAGAATATTACTTACTACTATCTTTAAGTTCTTCAGTCCATATTCACTTGCCTTCATCGCATCATCACCTAAATCTTCAGACTGCGCGCGCGGATCAACCGTATTATCAAGTTCTTGCTGTTCACCATAAAAATACATAGGATCATTTTGATGTTTTGCAATCAAGCCGTTGAGAGCTTTATCTTCCTCATTTACGTTCGAGTACCATCTATAACCCCATTCAATAGCATATTTGTCATATTCGCCAATTTTTGGTGTAATTGCAACTACATTATCTTCAGGTTGAGCAATATAATTATATCTAGCATAATCCATAATTGATGGTGCAGTACCACCCATAGTTGCAGTAAATTCTTTGGATCGTAATGATTCTACAGAATATGCATAAGAAGCACCCATGTTGTGCTTTAATCCAAATGTGTGTCCAACTTCGTGAGAAGAAACAAAACGAATTGCTTCGCCCATATGCTCATCACTAAATTTATTTCCCCTAGCTTTAGGATCAATAGCACCTGTTTGTATGCGCATCCAACTTTGTAAAGAAGTCATCACATTGTGCCACCAGATAATATCGGATTCAATTATTTCTCCACTTCGCGGATCAACAACTGCGGGTCCCATTGCATTAGCTTTTGGAGAAGCTACATAGGTGATTACTGAGTAACGAACATCATCTATGTCAAAATCTACGTCAGCTTCAGTAGGCTCTATTGCGATAATAGCATTTTTAAATCCTGCTTTCTCAAAAGCAACCTGCCAATCTTTTACTCCTTCAATTATATACGGTCGCCACTGTTTTGGCGTTGATGGATCTATATAATAGACGATAGGCTTTTTGGGCTCCACCAATTCTCCAAGATTGTATCTTTGTATATCTTCATCTTTAGGCTCTAATTTCCAACGCGTAATAAGTTCTTTCTCACTCATTGCATGCTGACTATCATTAAAATACCAGTGCTTTTCAGTAAAATAGCCAACGCGCTTATCAGCAAATCGCGCTTTCATCGGTATTTTGCCAAGCAGAATAATATTGCTTGTAACACCAATTGTAACAGACAAAGACGGGCCACCCTCGCTAACAGATGTAGTAAGTTGTGATTTTACTACTAAATTATTAGGAAAGGATTTTACATTTTCGATATACGATAATTCCGGTTTTACAGAACCTCCAAAACCGATATTGCTTAAAACGTCATTAAAGCTTTTTTGTTTACCATCAAAGACTTTATTTGCTTTGATAACAACCGAAGTTGAATCGTTGTTTTTAGTTTCAATATCAAAAACCTCTATAATAGACTCTGAAAAATTACTATTTACAGAAGCCGTTATTGCGTCGCCTTCAGGTGAAGAAACTTTTGGGACTGACGATTTTACCCAAACTTTATTAGCAACAGTATCTTTGTGAAAAGTAATGACCTTGTTCTCATAATTCATTCCTCTATTTAATCCAGCTTCATTAACGGGCATTGGAACATTTGAAATCTTATTAACAACCAAAAACTCTCTCTTAAATAAGGTGTCATTGATCTCCATATAAAGATCGGACTTTACTTGAATAATATTAAATAGTCCTTTTTTTAAGGTGCCATCTTTTAAAAGATCGTCATATTTCTTGCCCTTGGATGTTTTTGTAGAGTCTGTTAGTATTTCGGTACTATTTTTTTTATTTTTTTTATTCTTTTTTTGAGAAACCATTGTACCGCAACTCATTAAGAGTAGCAATATAATGATGCTTTTTAAGTTAATACAATGTAGGTTCTTCGTCATTGAAAGTTAAGTTTAGGTTAATTATCGCCTAAAACTATCATAACTTAGACAGTAAAAAAAATAAATAGGAGTGAGTGGCTGTATTTTGAGAGTGAATGTAATTTTAATTTATGATTGGCAAAATACACACAAAATTACCGTCGATTTTAAAAGTTCTAAAATCTGGTCTTGAATAGTAATTATAGATACTCTCTAAATATTTGTGACCAAATTTAGATTCTTTATCACTGTTTTGCTTTTCATTTAGATTATTGGTGATAATTACAACGTTCTTTTGTATTTCGATACTAATTTTAAGCGGAGTTTCCTCCGAAGCCTTATTATGTTTGATTGCATTTTCTATGGCAATTTGAAACGATAAATAGGGTACTTTCTTTGTTAATGCTTCTTCATCAATTATAGTGATTGTAAATACGAATTCTTCGGTAAATCGAGTCTGCTGCAAAAAAATGTATTTCTCAATAAAAAATAATTCCTCTTGAAGAGTAACAATATTATCAAGAGGAGGATTAATTAGATACCGATAGATTTTCGAAAGATTAAGGGTGAATTTCTTAGCTACAATAGTATTGGTCTCAATCAGCATATACAATGAGTTGAGAGAATTAAATAAAAAATGTGGATTAATCTGTTCCTTCAATTGTTGCAATTGAATTAACGCTTTTTCTTTACTGATGATTTCATTTTCTACCAACAGTGTGTTTCGGTCCTCAGCAAGAAGTTCTTTCTCTCGAAAGCTTTTTCGGTTAAAGTATATAAACACATACACTAAAACAATCAAGATTCCTGCTGTAATAAAGTAAATTAAAGATGCATATTTTTTTACTTGATATACATTTTCATTCGATATTTCTTGTGGAAGATTCACACAAATATACCAGTCGGTATCTTTTACACCCAAGCGTTTTGTAAATCTAACGATGTCTAAATTTAGATATTCTGAGAGTGCTATCTTTTTAGTAAAGCTGGTTTTAGAGTCAAATGTTGTATCCGCTTCTGTTAGATTCGTCACTTCAAAAATATTTTTTTTTAGTAACTGTCCTTCAGGATGATATAAAATTGTTCCAGCTCTGTCAAATACAAAAGCATAATTAGGTTCATTTTGATCAATTGTATAGAAATATGATTGCAACGATTCCAAATCAATATCATATCCATAGCGAACAATTGTGCCATTGGGCGCTATAGTTTTAGAATAGATGCGCCAGAAAAATGCGTCTTTATCGTTAATTATTTTATTGTAACTGCTCTTATCACCAATTTCTATAGAAAAATTCTTAACTATTAATTCTAAATCTACAGGACTTTCTACATCAGGCGAATGTATTTTCTGATCGTCAAGTTGAAACCATTTGTTCTTGATAATAGTATCTCCACTGTACATAGAGCTTACAACATTTAAGTTATTCACTAAGTTTTCTGGACGACTAGTTTCAACAATTAAGGCGATATCTTCTTCCGGTTTTTGTAAGCGAGAAAATTCTTGTGCTACAACTTCCCTTCGTTTAAGAAAGCTACGCTGTGTCATCTCAGCATTTGATTTTTCTGAAATTTGAGTTATTAAGGTACTTAATATATAGGTAGAAAAAAAAGTAAGTATAATAAAAACAATTCCTAAAATTAAAAAGTAATTTCCTGATGTGCTATTTTTAAAAGTGAAGTTAAACGATTTCTTTTTAGAATATATAGACATTAAAAATCCTTACTTTAGTTGTTATATCAATTTACAAACATACCAAATTTATTTACCTAATTTTTACAATAAGCGACCTAACGAGTTGCTAGCTATCTCATTTTCTTTTTTAAAAAGCTCCCTATCATTTTTTATTTTTAAAAGATCAAAGTACAAATTCACGCTCTTTTTCTTAAGTTCAATAATTTTTAATTTATGATCTATCATAGCATATCTGATTTCAGAAAACAAAATCCCGCAGGATTAAGAAAACTCTTTAAGGTTTTCGTTTCCTTCTTAAAAGATGCCGATTTAATCGTAGGAGAAACCATCGCCATTGATGGCACTAAAAGTAGAGCACACAACAGTAAAAAGGCAAATTTTAATCAGAAGAAAATTGACCGACATCTCGCGTACATTGAAGAGAAAACCCAAGAATATTTAAGTGAGTTGGAGCAAAACGATACTCAGGAAAACAGCGCCACTATCACTAATATT
>JBBSRP010000094.1:0-10781 GCA_038242935.1 Flavobacteriales bacterium | reverse complement strand
GGCTTTTATAGCCTAACATCGAATTATCAGAAGTTATTTTGTAACCCACTTTAAGGAAACCGCCGTACACGTAAGTACATACGGTGGTGTGAGAGGACGACAAAGTCAAGGTTTAAACTTAACTTTGTCTCCTACTTTAATTGTGCGCTGCGCAAAGCATATATCTATAGAGTGTAAGTCCCGAACGAGCCTGCCAATGGGAATCGTTGGCCACGAGCAAGGGTGTCTTTCGTGAGGGATAATATTCTCTACAGTTTGCGCTGATCCAAAGCAAAAGATTTGTTTCCACTTGGCGCATGTAATTATTGCCGCTCTACAGCTATCCTATAAATTATAAAATTCCGGATTAAAGGCTTCATCTAAGTTTTTAGGCTCTTCTCTCTTTTTGTGGTTTAACTCATGTCTTAGTTTTGAAGCCGTTTGGTAAGCACGTAATCTTGTACGCTGCAGATTACCAATTGGTTTATGCTCTTCCGTTGTATGAAATGGAGTAAATGAGAGGTTTTCCATAATATGAAAATTCCCGTCTTCAGGCACCTCCTGTTGCGGAATATAAAGTTTAGCAACCGTTACAAACGGCGAATCTTCTTCTTTCCATTCTTCAGTAAGTTCTTCAACTGGCATTTTTTCCAGGTCGTTACAAAGTTGAATCTGGATATCGAATTCAAAATCGTGCTTTGTAATTTCACTAATAATTGCCGGTCTGAAGGCTTGATCGATTTTCTGTGGATCAACATCAGGCGTTATAATTTTGCTTACAAAATCAGCATTAGGATGTGCCCGCACTTTGGCAATATAATCTCCATGTCTTACCGCACCCATACTCCAAAAATCATACAGAAAAGGATTTTTTGGTTCAATATCCTGAAAGCCTAGAATTGCTTTCAATTCCTTTAAACTTTCTCTGCCGGGAAATGCTTTTCCCATTTCCGTTGCCCACATATAAGCGAATTCAGCTTTTCCAAAAATACCTTTTTCAAAATAATCATTCATTTTAAGAAAAAGTTTGCCGATGAAAGTATAATCTTCTGCCGAATTACAAAAAAACACAGGATGGTTAATAAAATTATAATCCATGTTTGGTGCATCTTTTTCATCATCGGTCATTTTTTGACCGGGAACATCAAAAATTTTAATGGCTAATCCCTGTGCAAAACCTAGTTTCTTATCAATCATTACTCGCGAGGAACCGTTGGAAAAACGGATTGCAGCCTCATACTTTTTGGGTGTCGCATAAAATCCCTGGGCATATTCCTTTGGTAAATTATCAAGCACCGTAAATTCCGCCTTCAAGGCAGAATAGCCTTTTGCATGAGCATCGCGGGTGTTGTAAGTTAATTTATTTTTCTCTTTAGATTCATGCACATACACGGCGATGTCAGCGGTTATTTCGTCAACTTGCTTATCAAATTCTGCAGGAATGTCTTCTACCACAGAGGCATACTTAATAAATTCTTTTTTCATCTTTAATTTTTTATTTTTATTTTAATTCAGAAATCCATTTTAGAGCCGTGAGACTTGGCAAAAAGCAATAATCACCACCTTTCATAATATTATAAGTTTGCAAACCGTGGTATCGATCAACCATCGGATCAGATGGTTTTGTAAACAATCCCTCTTGTTGAACACCGATCATGGGATCTTTTTCTTCGCCAAGGCTGATGAAGTTTCCGTCATTCGCCCACTGCTTCAAAAGAAATTCTAGAGTGCCCATTGCATCGGCACTGATTCCCATGAAAAATTGGCCACGTTCTTTACCATCATTTTCCGTAATTTCTGGTGGTACAATGTCACCAAACGAAACACTCTTTCTGATGATACGGTGTAAGCGAATGTCTTGAAGCACTGAATTTCTAGCATCGCGCGGATTCATACGGCGCATGTGAGAACTAAAGGGGCACCTTTTACCAAACTCATCATTTTTAAAACTGAAATCATTATTTTTTTCTGGATCTTCACCGACATCCGGGTTGTCCTCCTCCGGACTTAATGAAAGTGGTGCACCGCTTTTCCAGCGACCAACCATTTTTGCCGCGAGTAATTCCCCTTCTTCGGGCGAATTTGTGTTTTCTTTGATGAATTGATTAAATTCTGCAACCTGACTTTGATATTTTCTAAAGATCAAAAAAGAACCGTTTTTGCCCAATGCATCAGGTTGTGGATAAGGTTTTACAGTGCCGGCTTCCCCAGGATAACCTAAAAGAAATTCTCCCGCCTTAATGGGTTTGTCATACTGCGGATATCCATCGATACCACTTCCCTCTATTTCTGGGTTACTGATGCCATCCCGAAAACCAAAAACGTTTTTAACTTCTTCTGTAGCTCCAAAATCCTGACTAAAAATAGTTTCAATACCTTTATTCTCATCGACTTCTTTTGTCAATTCTGCCAATTTTTTCTTCCAGGATTCTTCATTATTAGAAAGAACGGCTGCGGCAACATGAATAACATTTCCCTTTAAATTTTCTTCCCAATTTTTAGGGTCATTAATTCCAATATCATTCATCAAATTAGCTCGTACAGCCATTCCTTGCTTAAAAGATTCGGGGAAACTGTCTAATGATTCCTGCGGTAAACCCAAAGCTTTTAAGCCTTCAAAAGTAAAACTGATGGTTACAGATGCATCCTGATTGGTATGCCAATCTTCTGCACCGCTAACCAAGGGTAGAATTTGCTTCAATAATATCTTTCCCTCCTCTGGCGACTTAATGGTGAAAATTGCAATTGTCCCGAAATAGGGAATAGGGCGGCTTCTTAAGATAATAGACTGTATATCTTTAAGATCCAGATCAACTTTGTCTTTATTAAAAATTCTTGATAATAAACTCATAATTAAGATTTTTTTATAGAGGCTTCGTCAATTGCTTTGTTAATTCCTTTTACCAATTTGTCTTGGCGAATTACATCATTTACCGTTAAATGTGGTACGCCCACATACCACCCAGAAGCCGTAATTTGGTGATCCAAAATAAATTGTTTTACGCCTGGATCTGCAATGCCTGGCCATCCTTCTACATTTCCGAAAATAATATCCATCAATTGAGGGATTTTAGTAGCAAAATCATTAATGTAAGGATCCCAGTCGCCATCGTAAGCGGTGCAAAAAAGAATTTTGGTATCGTTTTCTAAAAATACAATTCGCAGGTCATGCAAGGTACCAACATTAGTAGCGCCACTTAAATTACCATTTGTTATTTCTAAAATTTTTCGCAACACTTCGGCGCCGTCTTTTTTTAGGGGAGCAATTACGGTAAATTCTGATACTTTACCAGATTTTTTTCCTTTTTCACCGGCGGAAGTTACTGAATGATCGAAACCGTCATTACTTCCTTCTTTAAAATTAGCCATTAATAATTTGGCTTTCAGTGCAATGTCTTCAATTGGATTCATAATTTTTTGGTTTTAAATATGTTAATTCAAATTTACGATTAAATCTTTTGAAGGAAGAATTAGGATAATGTTCTGCTGTAAAATTTAGCATATCTTAACTATTTTGTAGATAGCAAATCCATTTTTTTTTACAAATTGTTCCACATCAGTAATGTTTAGGGTAATTTCAAGGTATAATACGTTTCATTAAGTTAGGAGAATTGACCAAAATTCCTAAATTTCTACGAGAAAGAATGTTCAATAGTGTGATTTTTCAATACTATTTTTGAGGCGACTATTTGGTTTTCTTTATATGATAATTCTATTCGAAAAGCAGTATGTTTTATTCGTAAATCAATTAAGAAATAATTCAATTCGCAGGAAGTTACAAGATCAATGGTGAGTAATTTAGAATCTCACAAAATAAGTTTTTACTGTACATGACTTTTAATTGCGATGTAAAACTAGGTGTTTGTATAATGACGAAACCATTTGGGTCACACGAAAAATAATGGCAGAATTATTTGCTGTTGGCGTTCCGGCTATTAATAAACATTTATCGAAATATTTTCGAAAGCGGAGAACTAGACGAGCAATGAGTTATTTCCATTTGGGAAACAACTGTCTCTGATGGCAAAAAATATAAAGCAAAGTTCTATGATTTAGATGCCTTAATATCTGTTTGTGGTAAATTGGGTTTGAGTAAATCAAGTGAACAACGTCTTAAAGACAAACTCAAAATGATAACCCACCGAAAAAGAGGTGTCAGTTTTGAGCAGATCTTGAAAGAACTAACAGCTGTTACACAAGGATGGTTGCAGTATTTTCACTTGGCACAAATGAAAAGTAAACTCATAGCAATAGAAGGATGGCTATGAAGACGGCTTAAATGTTTTACTTTAAAACATTGCAAGCGAGCCATTGGAGTAGTGAGATTTCTGCAAAGACTAAAAATAGAAAAGACTTTGTGTTGGCGATTACTATTAAGCGGAAAAGGGTGGTGGCGATTGTCTAACAGCCCAGCATCAAATATAGGAATGAATAATAACTGGTTTTTAGAACAAGGCTTTTACAGGCTAACATCTAATTATCAGAAGTTATTTTGTAACCCACTTTAAGGAAACCGCCGTACACGT
This sequence comes from Flavobacteriales bacterium, assembly GCA_038242935.1. Classification (GTDB taxonomy): domain Bacteria; phylum Bacteroidota; class Bacteroidia; order Flavobacteriales; family Flavobacteriaceae; genus Flavobacterium. The sequence goes on along the minus strand of JBBSRP010000094.1, from coordinate 6,276 downwards.
AAGTGCATACGGTGGTGTGAGAGGACGACAAAGTCAAGGTTTAAACTTAACTTTGTCTCCTACTTTAATTATTTAGAGTTACTTGCTATTGCTGAAGTTTGCCAAGAATGTCGTCAAGCAAGCTTTTCAATTGCAGCAAATCATCGTTCTTTACATCGATTTTTTGCAGCATTTCTGCAGGAATACTGCAAGCTTTTTGTTTTAAACTCTTGCCTTTGTCTGTAAGGAAAAGTTCAACTACTCTCTCATCTTCTTTTTTTCTCTTTCTGTTAATAAAAGATTTATTCTCAAGTCTCTTTAATAATGGAGTAAGCGTGCCGCTATCCAAAAGCAATTTTTCGCCAACTTCACTTACGGTGAGTCCATCATCTTCCCATAAGACCATCATTACCAGATATTGCGGATACGTCATATCGAGCTGCTCTAGCAACGGTCGGTAGAGTTTCGTAATCTCCTTGGAGAGCGCGTAGAGTGGGAAGCAGATCTGATTTTTAAGCTGCAATGATTCTGTATTTTCCATGAATGAAATTTACAATGTGAGTTTCAAATATTATTTTCTGATTACAAATTCCTCCATCGGAATTCTGACTTTTTTCATTTTAGATAAATAGTCAGTTTCTTCATCTCGATAACCTAAGTATAGAAGCGTAACACTTTTAAGTCCACGTGTCCCAAGATCCAAAATCTCATCTACTTTGGTATTACTAAAACCTTCGGCTGGCGTACAGTCAATTTTTAATTCGGCCGCTTGTGCCATAGCAAGTGCAAGCGCGATATAAGTTTGGCGGGCTGTGTGTGCGAAATTTTCGTCGGGAGTTTGAGCTCCATAGATCTTTTTCAATTGACTGGTATAGCTATCAAAACGACCTTTTGGCAAATCTCTCACATCAGTATGATGATCATAAACTTTATCAATTTTCGCATCAGAATACTGATCCCAAGCAGCAAACACCAAAACGTGAGAGCAATCTTTCATTACTTCTGGATTCAAGGCTCCTTGCACCATTTTATTTTTGAGTTCTTGGTTTTCCACAACAACTACTCGAAAAGGTTGAAGCCCAGATGAAGTAGGTGCTAGACGTGCAGCCTCCAATATTTTGTTTAAATCTTCGTTCGAAACTTTCTTGCTTGGATCGTACGCTTTCACTGCGTGTCTCCATTTTAAATCTTCTAGTAATGCCATCCTATATTTTTTAATAATATTAATTCTTTTTTGATTTCGTCGTGCTTAAATATTGCATCACGAACAGCAAAGGTATGAAATGATATATTGCGCGCAATTCAATTTTACATAATTTTATAATGAGGATTGAAAAAATCAAAAGGATAGAAATAATCGAAAAAAATAAAAAAAATGAAGAGATGGAAACTTGTCAACTATATTGCTATTTGACGAGAAGTAATATTGACAAAGTAAGATAACTTATTATTTTTTGCGGCGTCAAAGAAAACGCAGGATAATCGTACTGGCAATTATTGAGTTTCTTATATTAATATCCTAAACAGAAAATAATGAGTACAAGACAAATCGCTGTCCTTTTATTTTTGTTTATCGCACAATTTGGATTTTTACAATATTTAAAATTGACCGTTTCATAGGAAAAGATCGTTCAACTTGGAAGATTCTAGGATTACAGAAGGAAAAGCTGTGAGTTGAAAACCATTGTGGAGTGAAGGGTTTTCTGTTAATTATTATTTCAGTGATTAATCTGAAAATATAGGTTCTGCGATACAATTTGCGCATATGTCAGCCGAAAAAAGTAAAGGAATCTGAATAATCGAAAAAATGGAAAAGATCAAAATTAATACAGAAGTTCTAGATTAGTGTAAATGTCTGAGCTACGTTTTATGTGTTTAATGTTTGTTGGTGTTCTATTTTATTTTTTTAAATTATTTCAATGGTTTAGACTTCTCGTTGACGTCAATTTCAATATTTTTCTTCAGATTCGAATAATTAAATTTTTTAATTTTTCAATTCTTTTGTTTTCATTTTGCTTTTTTAGATTATTCTAATCATTTAGATTTTCTCTCCTCGCGCAAAGGATGGAAGCGGCATCCTTTGCTGCCAAGATAAACTTTCAATATTTGCAGAAGTCTTCTGGCAACAAAGATATAGTGCACAGCCTGACCTGAGCCTCGATTTATTTCGATGCTAGCACAGGTCGTTCTGGCTCAGGTTGCGCCCAAAAAAAAAGAAATCATAATAGCGAGAAAGCTCAATGTTGTGAATATCTGCAAATTTTTAAATCTTTTAATTATTCAACCTTAAAACAAAAAAAACCTCCCCGAAGGAAGGTTTCTGTACATATGGAAGTATTTTAATCTAATCTTAGAATTTGTATCCAACACTAACTTGGAACACTGAGTTTTTGATATCGGTATTTTCGATAATTTCTGTAAGACCGTAGTTGTAACGACCTGAGGCAAATAATCCCATTTCTGTTTGGAAAGTAAGACCTGCACCAACAGCAACTTCAAAATCTTTTGCTGCGAAAGATGTGTTTTCTAAGTTTATATCTCCATTATTAGAATTTGGGTTGAAGTCAAATTCGTCATTGATCTTGAAGCTAAATTGTGGTCCCACTTCTAAACTTAGACCTCTTGTAACATAGATTTTTGCCAATACTGGAATACTAATATAATCTAATTGATATTCTACTTTGTCACCATCAAATCCTTTAAAATTCCCTTTGAATCCTTGTCCAGAATACAATGCCTCTGCTTGGATAGATAGTAAATCATTCATAGGGAACTCTGTTACAAGACCTACGTGGAAGCTTGTTCGAGAATCTGGACTACCGAAGTCATCTCCAGTAACAGTAGCGAAGTTTACTCCACCTTTTACTCCAATTGCGATGTCTCTTTCTTGTGCACTCATGCTAACAGTTGCTAACATAACAGTTGCTGCGGTAATTAATTTTAAAAGTTTCATAGATTTATTTGTTTAAAGTTTAAGCTTCAAAAGTAGGACGAACATTATATCAAAAGTTTAAAATTTTCCTAATTCACAACAGATTAACAATATTGATTAGGAAAGCTCGAAATTGTACTCTAATCGTATAATACATGAATGCAATTGTATAAAACATTTACTATGCTTGCATATTAATTCTTAAAGGAATTTAATAAATTTTATTTTCAGTAATTTGCACAGTGGTTATTTTTAAGTAGATATCTTTGTTGAACACATTTTTATGAAGGATTGGAAACGTTATATTATTGATTTTGGAAATTACCTTCGTATTGAACGGGGACTTTCGCCTCAAACAATTACTTCCTACAACTATGATTTGGAGAAGCTGGTGAATTATCTTGAACTTCACTCTATAGAAGGTTCACCTATTATAATCAATTCATCTGTACTCAAGGAATTTGTATATTCTATTTCTTCTGCAGTGAATCCAAGAACACAATCTAGAATTCTTTCTGGTTTGAAGAGTTTTTTCTCATATCTTATTTTTGAAGATTTGAGAGCAGACAATCCGATGGATCTTATTGAAGCTCCGAAGTTGCAGCAGACTCTGCCAGACACACTTTCGGTGGAGGAGATTGACAGACTAATTGCCGCAATTGATCTTACTACAAAAGAAGGCGAGCGCAATCGGGCAATGTTAGAATTATTGTATAGCTGCGGACTCCGAGTATCTGAATTAGTGACACTCCGAATTTCAGACCTATTTTTTGAGGAGAGATTTATTCGCGTAAGCGGAAAAGGAAGTAAGCAGCGATTTGTGCCTATTGCTCAAAGTACTCAGAAATATATTAATCATTATAAGGATGCCGTGCGAGTGCATCAACCAATTGTAAAAGGTTTTGAAGATATATTATTCCTAAATAGGAGAGGGAAGCAGCTGACGCGGGCTATGATTTTTACTATAATCAAAAATCTTGCTGTTGCAATTGATCTCAATAAGAATATCAGTCCACACACTTTTCGACATTCGTTTGCAACACATCTGTTGTCCAACGGCGCTGATTTGCGAGCAATTCAGTTGATGCTTGGTCACGAATCTATAACGACTACCGAAATTTATGTGCATCTTGATAAACGCTATCTAAACGAGGTGCTGCAGAATTTTCATCCTCGAAAAGACATAAAAAAAGGAACCGATTTATAAATAATCGATTCCTTCCTATATAAGATATTCTTTAAAGTCTATTTTGCGATATTCACAGCTCTTGTTTCACGAATTACTGTCACTTTTACTTGACCTGGATATGTCATCTCAGTTTGAATCTTTTGAGAAATATCAAATGATAGAGTAGCAGCATTATCGTCACTTACTTTTTCGCTCTCTACAATTACTCTCAATTCTCTACCTGCCTGAATTGCATAAGCATTTTTAACTCCGTTGAACCCAAATGCAATTTCTTCAAGATCTTTAAGTCTCTGAATATAAGAATCTAATACCTGACGCCTAGCGCCTGGGCGTGCTCCAGAAATTGCATCACAAACTTGAACAATTGGCGAAAGAAGGTATTTCATTTCGATTTCGTCGTGGTGAGCTCCAATAGCATTACACACTTCTTCTTTTTCTCCGTACTTCTCAGCCCATTGCATACCTAATAATGCGTGTGGAAGATCACTTTCTGTATCTGGCACTTTTCCAATATCGTGCAGTAAACCTGCTCTTTTTGCAAGTTTAACGTTCAGTCCAAGTTCGGCAGCCATTAAGCCACAAAGTTTTGATACTTCGCGCGAGTGTTGTAGTAAGTTTTGTCCATAAGAAGATCTGTATTTCATTCTTCCTACCACTTTGATTAATTCAGGATGCAGTCCGTGAATACCAAGATCGATTACAGTACGTTTACCCACATCGATGATTTCGTCGTCAATTTGCTTAGCAGTTTTTGCAACTACTTCTTCAATACGTGCTGGGTGAATACGACCATCCGTAACTAATTTGTGAAGTGCAAGTCTTGCAATTTCACGACGTACAGGGTCAAAACATGAAAGGATAATTGCTTCTGGCGTATCATCCACAATAATTTCTACTCCGGTTGCAGCTTCAAGAGCGCGGATATTTCGGCCTTCGCGACCAATGATTCTACCCTTTACATCATCAGACTCGATATTAAAAACCGAGACACAGTTTTCTACTGCTTCCTCTGTTCCAATTCGTTGAATAGTGTTAATGATAATTTTCTTTGCTTCTTGTTGAGCAGTAAGTTTTGCTTCTTCAATAGTGTCTTGTATGTGAGACATTGCTTGAGTCTTCGCCTCATTGCGCAATCCTTCTATAAGTTGCTCTTTTGCATCGTCTGCAGAAAGACCTGAAATAGTTTCAAGTTTTTCCAGCTGATTTTGATGCATTTTATCTATTTCTGATTGTTTTCTGTCAAGATTTGAGATGCGAGAAGATAATTCGGTTGTTTTGGTTTCGAAGTCATCATTTACTTTCTTAGCTCTTGAAAGTTCACTTGACACTTGAGATTCTTTATCACGTACTCTTTTTTCTACTTCTGCAATTTTCTTGTCACGGCCTAGAATTACTTGCTCATGCTCTGACTTAAGTTCGATGAATTTTTCTTTCGCTTGAAGTATTTTATCTTTTTTTATGTTTTCTGCGTCAATATTTGCGTCTTTTATAATTGAAGTCGCATCTTGTTTCGCATTTTTTAGAAGGTTAAAAATATTGCTTCTTTCTAGAAGTTTGGCGATAAGAAAACCGCCGGCAATGCCTATTATTCCGGCTATTACTATTAATAGTGTACTGTCCATTTATGTTTTAATTTATATATAAAAAAAAGCCTACATCAGAAAATTGTATAAACTCGGGTTTTACAAGTTTTGGGCTAACTCACTGTTCAAGGATCTGCTCGAGGCAGCATGCTTTAGTAATGAAGATTCGCTCATTTTAATTTGTTAGTGTTGAGTTTATCAAATGCAACTAATGTAGGCAGTAACTTAGTCTTTGTAAAGAACGTTATTTATCGAGATATTGTACTAATAAATCTTTAATTTTTTTGAGTCGTAGCAATGTTTCTTCGCTACTTGTGTCAGTATCAATTTGTTTCTGTTCTACTTGAGAAGCAAATTGTAAGGCACACATCGCAAGTACATCTTGCTTATCACGTACAGCGTAATTTTCTTCAAACTGCTTGATCATTACTTCAATTTTCTTGGAAGCACTTCTAAGGCCTTCTTCTTGAGACGTATCAACAGTAAGTGGGTAAACCCTATCTGCTATTGACACTTTAATTTTCAGTTTTTCCATTTCAATATCAATCTGCAAGTTGTGCTATGCAATAATCAAGTTCTCTTATTAAAGTATT
>JBBSRP010000093.1:0-10783 GCA_038242935.1 Flavobacteriales bacterium | reverse complement strand
CTTTTCCAATCTCTATTTGTTCGTCTCTATTCATATATATTTAAAAAATCTTCTTTCATATTTTAAATAATCATCGATTTTAAATCTTCGATATTATTCGCATCATCAATTTTTTTGTCGTGTCTCCATCTCAAAATTCGTGGAAATCGAGTTGCAATACCACTTTTATGTCTTGAGGATAATGCAATTCCTTCAAAACCTATTTCGAAAACCAATTGTGGTGTGACACTTCTTACTGGCCCAAATCTTTCGAGGGTGTTTTTTTTGATAAAGTCGTCAACTTTGCGGAATTCTGCATCTGTAAGTCCAGAGTACGCTTTCGCGAAAGTGACTAGCTCTCTTTCGCCGTTTTCATTGTCTTGCCACAAAGCAAAAGTGTAATCTGTGAATAGATTTGACCTACGACCATGGCCGCGCATTGCATAGGTTAAAACAGCATCAATCGTTAGAGGTGCGATTTTCCATTTCCACCAATCGCCCTTTTTTCGACCAACCAAGTATGGAGAATCCTTGCGCTTTAGCATCAGACCTTCACTTTTCATCTCTCTAGATCTTCCACGCTCTACAGCGAGTTCTTCCCAAGTATTAAAATCTACACGACTAGAAAGTGCCCATGGAAGATTTTCTTTGATTAAACTTTTATAAAGTTCCTCCAATAAAAGTCGTCTTTCGATAAATGGCTTCATCCTAATATCTTCACCATTCCATTCCAGAAGATCATAGACTTTAAGAATTACAGGAACTTTTTTTAGCAATGCAGCCGAAACGGTTTTCCGACCGATTCTAGTTTGCAAATCATTAAAAGCTCCAATTTCGCCATCAATAAACGGCAAAATCTCTGCGTCGATTACTGTGCCATTTGGAATTGCACCTACGAAAGCCTGAAATTCGGGATACTTATCTGTAACTAATTCTTCCCCTCTACTCCATACATATATTTCGTCTTCACGAATAATTGTCTGAGAACGAATTCCATCCCATTTATGTTCGGCGCTCCAGTCGGTTGGACTGCCAAGAGTTTCCAAATCTGTTTCTAACGGATATGCTAGGTAAAATGGATATGGTTTAGATAAATAATCACTGCTTTTTTCGTCGAGAATTAATTCCTGATACGAGATTTTTGCCGGATTCCAGTCGCCCATTAATTTGTAAGCCAAAATATCTTCATCCATATTTTCGGCTTTCGCCAAAGCTCTGGTCATTAATTTCTGACTGACACCAATTCTGAAACTTCCCGTGATTAATTTGGTAAACACAAATCGTTCGTAATAATTCATCGCAAGCCAATTGTCATGTAAATACTCTTTTTTTTCGAGTTCAGACTTCTTTTTCAGTGCGATAATCTCCTCTAGAAATTCGGTCAGGCTTTTATCTGAATGCTGATCGAATTCGGGAATTATCAACGCAATTGTTTCGGCAAGATCTCCAACAATATGATAGGATTCTTCAAAAAGCCACATCGGAATATCGGCAATTTCGTTTGCCCAAAGTCTCAATAATGTAGTATTTACAGGTCGTGGCGGTCTTCTGTGGGATAATAACGCAATTGTCCAAACCTTATCGGTTGGTTGCGCATTTTTGAAATATTCGGTAAGAGCTTCAACCTTGATTGTTGTCTTATTGGTATTGTCCAGATTTCGAATTAATTCGGCAAAGTTTCTCATACTATTTCTGTTTCAGATTTAGATTCCATTTCGCCCAATTCGCCTTCGTACTGTGTGGTAGCTGTTCGAGCATCATAACCTTGCTCGCGCAGATATCTCGAGAAAATATCTGAGTAACCGTGCGTTGCAATTATCCTTTCGGCACCTGTAGCTTTTATACTATCCATAAGCGATTGCCAATCGCAATGATCGCTTAGCACAAATCCTTTATCTACCGCGCGACGTCTCCTTGCACCTCGAAAAGCCATCCATCCACTTGCGGATCCTGTAACAAACGGAGTCATCTTGCGAATCCACGGACTTCCGTGAGCCGAAGGTGGCGCAATTACAATATTGCCAAGAAGATCTTCTTTCTTTGTTTCGCGCGTAACTAAAGTTGTTGCGGGAAGATCGACCATAGGGCGGAGAACTTCGGTCATATTTTCTATTGCGCCGTGGGTAAAAATCGTTCCGATATTGGGATCGAGGAATTTTAATAGACGTTGTGCTTTTCCTAAAGAATATCCGAAGAGAACAGACGTTTTTCCATCCGCCCGATTTTCTGCCCACCAATTATTGATGTCGTCCATTACTTGTGCTTGCGGCACCCATTTGAAAACTGGCAACCCGAAAGTACATTCGGTAATAAATGAATTGCATTTTACTACCTCGTACGGAGTTGAGATTCCGTCATCTTCGGTTTTGTAGTCTCCTGTAAAAACCCAAACATCGCCCTTATATTCAACTCGAACCTGTGCCGAGCCAATAATATGTCCAGCGGGATGCAAAGAGAATTTCACATTATTAACAACAAAGGTTTCTCCCCAATCTTTTCCAGTCACATTTGTAACGCCAAGACGGTGTTTTAAAATTGGAACATTGATATGATGAGTGATATAATTTTCGTGACCAAATTTTGCGTGATCTGCGTGTCCGTGAGTGATGATAGCGTTTTGTACTGGTCGCCAAGGATCCAAATACACATTTGCCTGCTCACAATATATTCCTTTGTCGTTAAATTCAAGTAATGGTTTTCGCATCTTAGATAGTAGTTTTTCAAAAACATTTTCTGCTATCTATAAATTTATAGGATGCTTTTTTAATTGAAAAACTTATTGTCAGAAATTTAACTATTACGTAGATCGATAGTTGCCGTGACGTAATAAAAATCTTTCAAATTACTATTAATCTCAAAATTGAACAAATAGATCATTATTATTGCCTGCGGAATATTATTTAGATGTAGAAAATTTCGTAAGCAAATCTGAGAATAGAAAGTAGAATAACGAACATCAAAAACTTTCTGATAATAGCATTTCCTTTTTTGATTGCAAACTTTGATCCGACATATCCACCAAGACCATTGAAAACTGCCATAGGAAGTGCGATTGACCAGATAATTTTTCCTTTGAGAAGAAAGAGACAAATTGAACCAAAGTTGGTTGCAAGATTTACAAGTTTAGCGTGTGTATTTGCCGTAAGAAAATCCATTCCCAGTACTGTGACGAAAGCTAGTACGAAAAATGTACCAGTTCCTGGGCCAATAAAACCATCATAAGCACCAACGATAATACTAATGATAACTCCGTAGATGATCATTTGTTTTTCGGGAATCTTCTGTGCTTCGGCTTGACCGAAATCCTTTTTGAAAAAAGTAAAAATTCCCATAACAATGAGAATTAAAAGTAGGACAGGTTTTATAAAATCGTTTGAAACGATTGTCAGCATATACGAACCGAAATATGCAGCGGCAAAAGCGGTGACTGCCATAATGGCAAATAGTTTCCATGCGACTTTTATTTTCTTGATATACATCAAAACTGCCATTGAAGTTCCTGTAAAAGCGGGGATTTTGAGAGATCCCATCACGGTAGCAACTGGAATAGAAGGCAGGATGCTTAGTGAAAGAGGAGTCTGAATCAATCCTCCACCACCAACAATAGAGTCGACAAATCCGGCTACAAAAGCAATAAAGCACAGCAAAAAAAGAATGTCATATTCCATTGTAGAAAAAAGTGCAAATTTACCTTATGTCTTTGATGTGGAAGCTTTTTCAATTGTTTAAAATTTCACAAAATTTAGCTCTAAACTTTTATTCACTTTGTGAAAAATCACTATCGCGGATTTAATAAAAAAATAATCCTCTTTAAACCAATGTTTTAGACTGCGAAGCTAGCCCCGACATGAGTGGAAAGCTCCCGAAAGTCTTGCGGAGCGAGACTGTTGGGACTTGGAGCGTTGGCGGGATCAGCTCCAAAAAAAAATCATCTAATCAATAACCACTTGACAAAGACCCTTAAAATTTGGCTTTGACAAACCTCAATTTTGGCGATTTTAGTTTTATATTCAAGAAAAAATTCCTAATATTGAGATATAACTATTAATTAACCATTTAAAACCATTTTATTATGAAATTAAAAAAACTTACTCTACTACTATTTTTAAGCTTTGCTATAAGTTTAGCTTCTTGTAAATCTCACGATGACAAAGACGTGCAAATTAAAACAGATATCGAAAAAATATTGATACCTGGTGTAACTGTGGAAGTTGATCGTGGGGTAGCAAAAATTCACGGAACTTTTGAGAATCAAGAGACGCATATGCAGGTTTTGGAAGCTGCAAGAAATGTGAAAAACGTAAAAAACGTTTTAGATGATGCTATTACTAAATCAACACCAACTGTTACGCCTGACAATATGCTTGAACAGAAAGTGGAAAGAGTACTTGTTGAATATCCATTAGTAACGGCGACTGTTGATGACGGAATGGTGACTCTAAACGGAACTATCGAGCGTGAAGCGCTTCCGAAATTAATGCAAGACCTCAACGAATTGCAACCTAGAAAAGTTGAAAATCTATTAAAAATTAACTAATCAAAAAAATAGTATATGACTCTAAAAGAAAAATACGCTGCGCTTATCGCAACTACCAATGTTAGCGCAATGGGTGAGGCAGATATAAAGGAAAATAATAATGTATTGTACATCACTGCGACTGTACATAATGGCACAGAAAAAGATCAGTTGTGGTATCTATATAATAATGCTGATCCAGATTTTCGCGCAGGAGATTTGGTTCTAGACATTAGTGTAGATCCAAATGCAGTTTCTCAGAGAATGAGAGTTGACACGAAGCATTCTAATCTAAATATACGCAAAGGACCAGGTACAGATACAGAAATTGTTTCGAAAGCGGCACATCATTCTGTAGTTACTTTGCTAAGCAAGTTCAACGATAGTTGGAATTTAATTAAAACTGAAGATGGAGTTGAAGGCTATTGCTCTGCAAACTATTTGACAGAAATTTAGGTTTCAAAACAAATTTATAGAAGTGTCTCTAGATTTCGGTTTTGAGGCACTTCTTGGTTTAGAATAACTTTAAAAAAATTGAACTAGCCGTTCAGACTAAAAAATAGTATGCTTGCATATAATTTGAGAAATGAAGTTGTTGAATTAAGAAATTTTCTATCTTTATAAAAAACACAGATACAATGAATTTTAAAAATAAAATGTTGCGCGACGATGCTCTTGCTGGCAAAACAATAGTAGTTACGGGCGGCGGAAGTGGATTAGGAAAAGCGATGACTGCTTATTTTCTTGAATTGGGAGCGAATGTTGCCATAACAAGTAGAGATTTGGAAAAATTGCAGAATACTGCTGCCGAACTTCAAAAAGATGCAAAAGGAAAATGTCTTGCGGTGCAGTGTGATGTAAGGCATTACGATCAAGTTGAAAGCATGCTTGCACATGTCTTGGAAGAATTTGGACAAGTTGACGTGTTGCTTAACAATGCAGCTGGAAACTTCATTTCGCCAACAGAAAGACTTTCGGCAAATGCATTTGACACTATCATTGATATCGTATTAAAAGGTTCTAAAAACTGTACGCTTGCTTTTGGAAAACATTGGATTGATAAGAAACAGGAAAGTTCTACAATTTTAAATATCGTGACAACTTACGCTTGGACAGGATCTGCTTACGTTGTTCCATCGGCCACAGCCAAAGCGGGAGTGCTAGCAATGACGCGAAGTCTAGCTGTAGAATGGGCAAAATACGGAATTCGATCTAACGCAATTGCGCCAGGACCATTTCCTACAAAAGGTGCTTGGGATAGATTGCTTCCAGGAGATTTGAAACAGAAATTTGACCTTGCCAAGAAAGTACCTTTGCAGAGAGTTGGTGATCATCAAGAACTTGCGAATCTCGCAGCCTATCTAGTATCTGATTTTTCAGCTTATATCAATGGAGAAGTAATTACTATTGATGGTGGCGAATGGCTGAAAGGTGCAGGACAATTCAACCTTCTTGAAGCTGTTCCAGAAGAGATGTGGGATTTACTTGAAGCTACGATCCGATCTAAAAAGAAATAATATTATTTGTAAAAACAACTCTAAATTTGTCATTAAAATGGAATAATTTTGTGTGATCTGCCGAGTGTCACGCAATTATGTATTGTTGATAACTAAGAATTGATTAAACCATAAAAAATTGTATTTTTACAGCTCAAAATTTTTAAAATTAAATGGGGAAAATCATTGCAATAGCCAATCAGAAAGGCGGTGTTGGAAAAACAACAACATCAGTCAATCTTGCAGCATCACTAGGTGTATTGGAAAAAAAAGTTCTTCTTATTGACGCTGACCCTCAAGCCAATGCAAGTTCTGGATTGGGAATTGATGTTGAGAGTGTCGATATTGGAACTTATCAGATTCTAGAGCACAGCCACACTCCCATTGAAGCAATCATTTCTTGTAGCGCACCGAATGTCCACATTATTCCTGCACATATTGATCTAGTTGCTATCGAAATTGAATTGGTAGATAAAGAAAACCGCGAGTATATGCTCAAGCAGGCTCTCGAAAGTATAAAAGATCAGTACGATTATATTCTAATTGACTGCGCTCCATCTTTGGGATTGCTTACGCTAAATGCACTTACTGCGGCAGACTCTGTTTTAATTCCAATTCAATGTGAATATTTTGCACTTGAAGGACTTGGAAAACTCTTGAACACCATCAAAAGTGTACAGAAAATCCATAATCCAGATCTTGATATCGAAGGGTTGCTACTTACGATGTATGATTCTCGTTTAAGACTTTCTAATCAAGTTGTTGAGGAAGTTCAAAAGCACTTTAATGATATGGTATTTAATACTATTATTCAGCGAAACGTAAAATTGAGCGAAGCACCAAGTTTTGGCGAAAGCATTATAAATTATGATGCAACAAGTAAAGGGGCAACTAATTATTTGAGTCTTGCAGAAGAAATTATCAAGAAAAACAGTATTTAATTTAGATGGGAAAAGCGATAAAAAAACAAGCATTAGGGCGAGGACTTTCGGCATTATTGAAAGATCCAGAAAATGATATTCAATCAGTTAGCGACAAAAATGCTGACAAAGTTGTAGGAAGCATTGTTGAACTAGATCTTGATTCGATTGAAATAAATCCGTTTCAACCCCGAAGTAATTTTAATGAAGATACACTTCAGGAATTAGCAACTTCTATTAGAGAGCTCGGCGTTATTCAACCGATTACGGTTCGTAAATCGGAATTTAATAAATACCAATTGATTTCTGGCGAGCGTCGTTTGCGTGCTTCTAAACTTGCCGGATTATCAACAATTCCAGCTTATATCAGAATTGCCAACGACAGTGAGTCGCTGACAATGGCATTGGTCGAAAATATTCAGCGTCACGATTTAGATCCTATTGAGATTGCTTTGTCGTACCAACGATTGATGGACGAAATACAACTGACACAAGAGCAAATGAGCGATCGTGTAGGAAAGAAAAGATCTACAATTGCGAATTACCTAAGATTATTAAAACTTGATCCAATCATCCAAACAGGAATCAGAGATGGTTTTATAAGTATGGGTCACGGTCGCGCTTTAATTAATATTGAAGACCAAGATATTCAGGCAGATATGTATCAGAATATCGTTCTCAATAATCTTTCGGTAAGAGATACAGAGGCATTAGTAAAGAATTATCAGGAAGGCTTAAAGCCAAAAGCAGCAGCGCCAAAAGCAAAAGCTTCTACATTTGCAATTGACGAATATCAGGAAAAAGAAATTTCGACTTACCTTGGTACAAAAGCAGAAATAAAAGTTGCTGCCAACGGAAAAGGGAAAATTACAATTCCGTTCAAATCACAAGAAGACTTTAACCGCATCATCAAATTAATTCAATCGGGTGAATAAATGGTTATACATAGTATATATTTTCCTTTTCTGCGCCCCAACACTTACTCGGGCGCAAGAAGGAGATTTTGAAATACTAATAGCAAAAGATTCGATATTAGAATCTAATACAGATCCATTACGTCCCGCAAAAGCTGCATTTTATTCGGCAATTGTTCCAGGACTTGGTCAAGCGTATAATAAAAAATATTGGAAAATTCCGCTTGTTTATGGAGCGATGGGTACTTCTATGTACTTCTATCTTGATAATAATAAAAATTATCACAAGTTTAGAGATGCTTACAAACAACGACTTGCCGGAATTTATACTGACGAATACGGCTTTCTAGACAACGATCGACTTATAAAAGTGCAGCGCACCTACGAACGCAATCGCGATTTGTCATTGCTGATTACGGTTGGTTTTTATATTTTAAATATAGTTGAAGCCAATGTTGACGCACACTTAATGCAGTTTAATGTAAGCGAAAATCTGACATTAAATCCCCAATTGTATCAAGATGAACGCACGGCAAAACCTTCTTTTGGTCTCACTTTAAACTATAAATTATAATGAAAATTGCAATATTAGGATACGGCAAAATGGGTCAGGCGATTGAGAAAATAGCATTGGATCACGGCCATACAATTGTACTTAGAAAATCTGTCGATGATCCTTTTGATGGACTTGAACAGGCAGATGTCGCAATTGATTTTTCTGTTCCATCAGCGGCAGTTGAAAATATTACAAAATGTTTGGAGTCTGGAATAGCAATAGTTTCAGGAACTACAGGATGGCTGGAAGATTATGAAAAGATGGTTGATAAATGCAAAGCTGATAATGGTGCTTTTATTTACGGATCAAATTTCAGTTTGGGTGTAAATTTATTTTTTGAACTCAATGAACATCTTGCAAAATTAATGCAGAATTTCCCTCAGTATAAAGCTGAAATCAAAGAAATTCACCATACACAAAAACTTGATGCACCGAGCGGAACAGCAATAACATTAGCTAAATCCATAATCGAAAATTCAGATTATTCAAGCTGGGCATTAGAAAAGAAACAAGAGGATGAACTTCTCATTGAAGCCGAGCGAACAGACAATGTTCCGGGCACACATACCGTTTACTATAAAAATCCTATTGACACTATCGAAATCACTCACACCGCACATAGTCGTGAAGGTTTTGCGCAAGGAGCTGTTATTGCGGCCGAATGGTTGCACGGCAAGAAAGGCGTCTTTACAATGAAAGATGTTCTAAATCTAAAATAAATAAATTCTCGGTCTTACCACCGATAAATATAAGAGTTATGACGTTAATTGAATGGTTTGTATTTTTTTTGATAATTCAAGTAGTACACTTTGCCGGAACTTGGAGATTATATGAAGCAGCTGGCCGAAAAAGATGGGAAGCAGCAGTTCCTATTTATAATGCAATAGTATTGATGCAGATAATAAACAGACCTAGATGGTGGACAATTCTTCTGTTTATTCCTATTATCAATCTTATTATGTTTCCGGTCGTATGGATAGAAACGCTACGTTCATTCGGGAAAAATACTACAACTGATACATGGTTAGGAATATTCACTTTCGGACTTTATATTTATTATGTAAATTATACTCAACCGCTAAATTACGTCACAGATAGAAGTCTGATTCCACATACAAAAACTGGAGATACAATCAGTTCGATTTTATTTGCAGTTATCGTGGCAACACTTGTGCACACTTATGTGATGCAACCATTTACTATTCCAACATCTTCGCTAGAGAAATCATTACTAGTTGGGGATTTTTTATTTGTAAGTAAATTTCATTATGGAGCTAGAGTTCCGATGACGGCTATTGCTGCGCCGATGTTTCACGACACAATTCCGTTTATCAATAAAAAATCATATTCGTCGTGGCCTGAAATTCCATATATGAGATTTCCTAAATTTCAAAATATAAAAAACAATGATATCGTGGTCTTTAACTGGCCTGTAGACACTTTGTATAATATGTACAAGGCGGCTGATAAAAAGTATTATAAACCAGTAGACAAGCGCACCAATTATGTAAAAAGAGCGATTGGTGTTGCAGGTGATAGTGTACAGATTAAAGATGGAATTGTTTATGTAAATGGAGATATCTTAAAAATGCCTCTACGGGCAAAACCTGAGTTTTCTTATGAAGTTGAAACTGATGGAAGCGGCTTTGATCAAAATTATGTAATGCAGGAATTGAATAGTACTGATGGCGTTTACCAAACCTCTCAGACTACTTTCCTGTTTAGAGCATTGACCGATGATGCGGTGAGAAAATTAAAAAATAATCCCACAGTAAAGAGAGTTACGCGAAATATCGAACATCAAACGGAGGCAAATATTTTTAGCGGAAGCGCCAATTGGAATCTCGATAATATGGGCCCGATCTATATTCCCGAAGAAGGAAAAACAGTAGCTCTTAACAAAGCGTCACTTCCATTTTATAAAAGGATTATTACAGATTATGAACATAATGATTTAAAAGTAATTGGCAATGAAATTCGTATTAATGGAAAAGTAGTTACTTCATACACTTTCCAACAAGATTATTTCTGGATGATGGGAGACAATAGACACAACTCTCTTGATAGTCGATACTGGGGATACGTTCCTGCAAACCACGTTGTGGGTAAGGCAGTGTTTATTTGGATGAGTATTGATCCGCACAAAGGAGGATTTAGCAAATTTCGTACAGAAAGATTCTTTACTACAGTTGGTGGCGAAGGCGAACCTGTGTCGTATTTCAAGTTTTTCCTAATTGCGATTGTTGCTTATTTTGGGATCACGTATTTCGTGAAAAAGCGTAAAGAAAATAACGCATAACGTTAGATTTTAAACGATGAACATACTTATACATCCTACTTACTTTCCTTCCATTAGTCATTATGTGGCAATGGCACAGGCTGATTCTATCACACTGGAAATG
>JBBSRP010000092.1:0-10792 GCA_038242935.1 Flavobacteriales bacterium | reverse complement strand
TGCGTTGGGACATTATTTTGCAGAACAGTTTCAGCAGTTAATTACTTGCATAGTATCTGTCGGAATTGAAGTTAATCAGTATGTTAACTGTGAGGTTTTGGATATTTCTCAAGAAATTAAGAATGAATTAATTGTTACAGATTGCAATCATAAGCAACGCATTTATTCGACAATAATTATTGCAAATGGTCACGAGTGGAAGGGAGAGGACAAAGTGGGCGCGGGTTATTATGCATCGCCTTGGCCCATTCATAAATTGATTCCCGAAAATGAAGATAGCTATAATTTTCCTGTCGGGACATTAGGTGCCTCAATGAGTGCCTTTGATGTGGTAACTTCTTTATCCCACCGTCATGGCGCTTTTGCTAGGGTCGACAAAAAGTTAACCTATATTAAGAAAGAAAGCAATCCAGATTTTAAAATCGTTTTGCACTCATCTGCGGGATGGCTGCCACATTTGCAGTACGAACAACTTAAGCCTATTAGAGAAATATACCGTCATTTTAATCGTGCCCAAATATTAGATTTGATAGACTACAAAGGGTTTATGTGTATCGAAGATTATTTCGATGTTTTATGTCGTCCTGCATTGTTGAAAGCTTTTGGCAGGGATAAACTCGATGAGGTGGTTGCTCAACTAGAAATACGAACTTTTAGCTTTAAAGATTTGGTTAAATTAATGTCTGACAAGCACAAATACGTGGATTCGTTTGAAGGCATGAAGTCTGAAATGACGATTGCGAAAAATTCTGTTTACAACAAAATTCCGATTTATTGGATGGAGACCTTGGACGATTTGATGTACAGTCTGAATTATCACGCCGAATTACTATCAGCTGAAGATCATCTGTTTTTTCATAAAGAAATTACCTCATTTTTAATGAATGTGATTGCAGCATTGCCTTTGCAGTCGGCAGAAATATTGCTGGCTTTGCACGATGCTGATTGCATTGAATTGGTTTCAGGTAGAGTTAATTTTTCTTATAATTCATTTGAAAATAGCAGCACAAAAATTTCGGTAGAAAAACCAGACGGAAGCACAGAGGAGATTGAATATAAATTATTTATAAACTGTGGTGGTTCCAAGAAATTAGAGTTAGACGATTATCCATTTAAATCTTTAGTGGAGCAAGGTTTAGTTCGCAGCGCGACTGCGGCATTTGCGGAGCAGAATGATTTTGGGAAATTGACTCAACAGATAGGGGAGAGCAACATTGTGAAAACTTCTGGGGGTAGTCTAATGAAATTATCGGGGATAGATATCGATTCAAGCTATCGCACAATTAATAAAAATAGTACTCCAAACAAATTTTTATTTGATATAAACTTTAATCATACAAATGGATTGCGACCTTATTCGTATGGATTACAAGCTTGCAGTGCTACAAGTTTGATCTTGGTTGAATCGTTGCTTGCAGAAATTGTAAATGGTAAAAACGTGAGTAAAAACATAGAAATTATTACTGAACTATATCAAGACAATGAAGGTTTATAACTAACTGAATGTTTTCACGGCATTCAAATCTTTCTAACTTCTAGAAATAAAACTTTATAAACTATCGAGTAAATTCTGTAAAATATACGCGACAATAACCTTTACTTTTATACATTGAAATTGAAGCAATTATTGAAGCTTGTTTTCTATTTCCTCAAAAATAGAATTAAACACTTTTATAATTATTAAATTTTGTTTTGCTGCTCTCTCAGAGTGTAGCCTTAAAAAATTGTTCTGATGCTTGTTGCAACGAAGGTCACGGGTAGTCAGGTTGTCGAAGTAGCTGTAATGGCGTATGTCCTTTCCACCCGTTCGGGCATACATACAAAGCCTACGTCTCCACTGTTTAAGGGGAATCAGTCACACGGCAATAATCCAAGCATCGGTCAATTTTTGTAATTAAATTATTCTAATATGCTGTTTTTTAATTTGTCACTTAACAACAAGATTCTTTTGTGACTAATAGCTCATATCTATTTAAAGTAAAAGAATATAGCTACTATTAAAAAAAATGCAAAAAAATTACAGTATGAATCAAAATTCTACTACTATGAAATCCACACCCAATAAAAACATTGCTTTAGAAACTGTAGAGGATAATTTCCGCGAGTTTATAATAGGGAAAAATCATCCTTGTGTGATGGCAAATACAGTTTTTAGAATGAACACATTCCATATAAAAGCTTACGATACTATAGAGTCTGATGAGATTATAGATCCGATACTTGCGGATATTGAAAACTATTTAGAAAACTACGATTTTGAGTCGAATATGTTTGAGTCTCTAATTGTTTGTTTCAAAGACAATGACTTTAAAACTGAAATTGAATTCGAAAAAGCTTTATGGAATCTTCTGCAGAAACTTCACAACAAAGACAATGTTGCGTGGGATCCGACAGTAAGTCAAGACCCAAATGATTCTAATTTTAGCTTAAGTATTAAAGGACGCGCTTTTTATATTATTGGTATGCATCCTAAAAGTTCTCGATTAGCAAGACAAGCTCCGTATTGTACTGTAGTTTTTAACTTGCATATGCAATTTGATAAATTGAGAGAAATGGGAACTTATCAATCTGTAAAAAAGAGAATACGTTCTAGAGACAAGGCGTTGCAAGGAACTATAAACCCCGTACTTCAGGATTTTGGTGATGACAGCGAAACAAAGCAGTATAGTGGAAGAGAGGTCGAGAGCAACTGGAAATGTCCTTTTCACCAGAAACAAAAATAATAACTAATAAGACAATTAATGACAAATCACAATGTAATTGCTCCACAAACAGGAGCAGCATTCAGAATAAAAAAAGGACAATTTCTAACCGTTATTGATCCACTCGGGAGTCAAGTAAGCGATATGGTTCTTTTTAATAACGAAGATACTAGAGAAAAAATTTCTTCAGGAAAAACGCTCGACTTTGAAGAAAGCATTCTGATTACTGAGGGAAATTTTTTGTGGAGCAATCGTTCACATAAAATGATGGAAATAATAGAAGATACAAACCGTCGTAATGATTTTTTGTTGGCGCCATGCAGTCCAGAGACTTTTCAAATTATGTATAATAACCATGAGGAACATCCTAGTTGTCTTAATAACTTAAAAGTAAATCTTCGCAAATTCGATATTGAGTTGGATGACATTCCTACAGCATTTAATATTTTTATGAATGTGCAATTTGACAACAATGGTAAAATTTCAGTTTTACCTCCAACTTCTGTAGCAGGAGATCACATCAAGTTTAAAGCCGAGATGGATTTAATAGTTTGCCTTACTGCTTGCTCAGCGGAAGATAGTAATGGAGGCAGCTTTAAACCTATACATTATTTTGTAAGTGATGAAAACGGCGACGCGTTAACAGACTAAAATTAGATTAGAACAAGACTGATCATTAAATATTATAAAATGCGATAGTTGAACTTTTAGCTATCGCATTTTTTTATTAAATTATATTTTTAGCTTAGTGTAATTTTCCTTTCGGAGAGCACAAACTTTTTACCAGGGCCCAATACGTGAACTTTAATTCCTTCTACAGTAATTGGCTTTCCGTTTTCAATTTGTGACGAATCAGAATAGTCGATTGCGCTCCCATCAACAATAATTGCTAAACCAGACCCACAGACTTCCATAAGATCGTTTGTGATAATCACACCAGTATCCTCACCAAGACCAAGACCTAAAAGTTGGGGATGTGATGTCACCATTTGAATAAGTCGTCCTATTCTTCCACGTTTAATAAAGTGGGTATCAATAGTAACGTTTTCAATTAAATCAAAACCATCATTAAGCTTCAAAGTGCCTTTTATCAAAGCTTGCTCACTACTGCCCGAAGCAATCATAGTTTTTGACATCGCTACTGCGCCGGCACTTGTACCAGCAATAACAAACTTAGATTCTTCGTAATAACGCTGTTTTATAATGGCTAGCAAATTAGTGCCAGTGAGTAGTGTAGTCAGTTTAAGTTGCTTACCACCGCTAAACAGTACCAAATCAGCTTCTTTAATACTACTTAAATTATGCTCAGTATCAGCATCTTCTCGATTATTAAAATGAATTATAGATAAGTAACTGATATTTAGCGATTCAAATGCATTTTTGTAAATATCTGCTACTCTATCTGGTACGTCGGTTGCTAAGGTGATCAGACAAATTTTTGGATTTGCCTTTCCTGTCTCAGCTATAATCCTGCACAATATATCTTTTGATTTCTCTCTATCTTCTCTTCCACCAATAGGAATCAAAATTCCTTTGGGAACAGTATTTTTCATAATAGTTTTTCTTTTGGATTCCTCATAACTTTTACCCACCATGCAGTATGAAACGTTTATTTCCTACAAATTTTCAAACTGCAACGCCACATTTTTTGTCAGTCCTACTGTATAGGACGCATTGTCAGCACATACCACAACGTAGGTATCTTTTTCTGCATTTGCAACAGCAAAGTGAATAGCAGCTTGAGTGTCAGGAATAATTTGATATTCTTGTTGGGGGTTAACTTCGTGAATGCCTCGTGTTAATAATTCGACTATAGATTCCTTCGATCTTCCTCTCAAATCTCTATCGAAACGTATAATTATTTCGTCGTACATTTCGGCAGCTATACGTCCAAATTCGACGATGTCTTCTTCACGTCTGTCACCTGTACCGGTGATTATTCCAAGTTTTCTTGCAGGAATATTTTTAAGATATCCCGCGAGAGCTCGTAGGCCGTGAGGATTATGTGCATAATCAACAATGACATTGACACCGTTTATTAAAAATTCATTTATTCGGCCAGGTGTATGTTCCGCCGATGGAGTAAAACTTTTTAATGCTGCGGCGATTTTACTTGTTTCGATTCCCAATAAATAGGCCGCAAGCACAACAGGAAGTAAATTCTCTATCATAAAACCTGCTTTTCCGTCTCGCGTAATAGGAAATTCTGCTGCATTACTAATGAAAATTTTGTTTTCTCCGTGACACACATAAATATCTAGATCTCTATCTGCATATACCGCATTCCCGCCATTGTTTATATGTTGTTTCAGATGCTCATTTTCCTCATCTAAACTAAATAAAGCGACCCCACATTTTACCTTATCTCGCATAGCGTAAGCATATTCATCACCAGCATTAAGAACAGCCCATCCATCCTCTTTTACGGAACATGGAACTACTGATTTTACCATAGCAAGATCTGCAACAGTGTGAATATCTTTTATACCAAGATGATCTGCTGCGACATTTGTTACTATTGCAATATCGCATTGATCAAATCCCAAACCAGCCCTAATAATACCACCGCGAGCCGTTTCGAGTACTGCGAAATCAATTGTAGTATCTTGAAGAATAGTTTTTGCGCTTTGCGGGCCTGAGCAGTCTCCATTTTGGATTTTCTCTCCATCGATAAAAATCCCATCAGTGGAACTGAATCCCACAATATTCCCAGCAAATGAAGCAACATACGCCATTAACCGAGTAGTAGTGGTCTTTCCATTTGTTCCAGTTACTGCAACTATTGGGATACGTCCGTCCTCATTTTTCTTAAACATAATATCTACAATTGGCATCGCGACTTCGCGAGAAAGACCTTTACTAGGAAATTTATGCATTCGCAACCCTGGCGCTGCATTAACTTCAATTACAGCTCCTCCATTTTCAACTATAGGTTGACTGATATCTGGAGATATGATGTCGATCCCACAAATATCAAGTCCAATAATTCTAGAAACTTTTTCGGCAAGTAATTTATTAATAGGATGCACAAGATCTGTTACATCTTCTGAAGTTCCGCCTGTACTTAAATTAGCGGTCAGTTTTAAAAAAACTTGCTGACCAAGAGTGGGAATACAGCTGGTGGAAAGACCTTGTTTCTGCAGACAAAGTTCTGAGGCGGCATCAAGTTCAATTTTTGTTAAAATATTCTCGTGACCATTTCCTCTTCTTGGGTCGCTATTTTCTCTATCAACCAATTGTGAAATTGAAAGATGACCGTCACCAGTAATAAAAGCCGGTAGTCGTAATGAAGCTGCACAAAACTTATTACCAATGACTAACAATCTATAGTCCTTACCAACAATTTCCTTTTCGACAATTACGGATCTTGAAGTTTCATTGGCGTATCTGAAACCAGTAAGTACGTTTTCGAAATTTGTAATATCGCAGGTCACGTTCCGTCCCTGATTTCCATTCAGTGGTTTAGTAACTAATGGATATCCCAGTCGTTCAACAATCGCCATAAGATCATTTTCTTCCCTAGCTATCATTCCCTGAGGCACAGGAACGTAGGCGTTTTCCAGAAATTTTTTCATGTGCTCCTTGTTGCCAGCAATATTCACACCTATGCACGAAGTAAAATGCGACATCGCAGCACTGATTCTTTTCTGATTTTTGCCATATCCTAATATTGTGTAACCGGCAGGACCTTCATTAACAGGGATGTTTCGATTTTGTGCTGCTTCGATAATCATCGAAGTAGTAGGACCTTCACTATATCTGCGGCTAGTTTCTCGAATTTGCTCGACAGCAATTTCTAAGATAATTGGATCTTCATCTGCAAGAAGTGACTCGACCATCGTTGCTGCTGCTTTGAGCGCCGCAACACCAGCCTGCTCAACTTTATATTCAAGTATTCCGAATAGAATTCCTGGAGTAGGATAAGTAAGATCATGATAAAAAGGTGATTCCTGCAAAATAGATGCTAATTGCAGAGTAAAACGAAATACGCAAAGATTAAAATCTTCGTGCAACGGCTCAATCAGATAGTGGGATTGAAAATATTCAACAAATTTTTTTTGCTTCTCACTGTCTAGTGCAGGAATTGAAAGAGGATCAAATTTAACCGCAATAAGATGATTATGATCACACGACCACATATTAGGGCCGCGCATTATTCTAACCTCTTTTAGTATCATATAAATAGTGTTTATTAGGTTGTAAATTTAAGATAAAATAACAAAAAAGCTATAAACCTGAGGCGCTGTGATTCATTATAAAGCTAAATAAAAGTGCTTAAATCATCTCGGCAATTTATGTAAATTTTAGTGATAAATATTACTTTAGATTTCGCCAGAGAAAAGCCGATAATTTACAAGTAAAAATGCCAATGAGGTTTTTATTTTCAGGTCGTTTTAGAACAAAAGCACTTTGTACAACTAGTTAAGACGAGTGTAAATATATGAAAGCAGCAACTCCAGATTACTTGCAATATTATGTAAGAAAGTTTTAAAAAGATTAGACTCTACTTTAATAAGGTAACGAACGCATCTTATAAAAAGTGGTCAAAATCTCATATGAGGTATAGTAGAAAGTACGATCTCTGATGCAAAAGTTAGTTACAAATACGAAACTCCTTTTGATTAGAAACTCTGATAGACGTGCTATTTCGAGATTGATTTTTTTTAGGAGCTATTCCCGCTATACGCTACAATCAGTCATGGGTATTTGCCGGAGCAGTCGGCGTGCAAGGAGCTTCCGTTGGTCGCTCTTGCCCGACGCTGCTCCAAAATAGGCAAATTCCCAAGCCGGGATTTCCACTGCTATCGGGGCTACTAAATCATAATGAGTACACAAATCAAAGTTTAAGGAAGGATATGAGTACCAATAAAACATAGGATTAATTAATTCGGGTACGTTGTCTTATAATCTTTTATATTCTACGTCAATTCCATGTACATTTATGTATCAACTGCTATTTAGATTTGGGATATTGACAAATGCGGTAAGAAAAGAAAAGAAGAGACCCAAGAACTTAAGTTGTTTAATTATGAAAAAACAAATAACTGTTGTATTTTCATTTTTTTTTAGAAAAAGCGGCATTACTGAGAATACATGTAGCTAACCTGACCGAGACCACTTGAAATCGCTGAACATCGAATTGCTTTTGCAGTTTTATATTGTAAAGAATTAACAAGTTATCTTTAAAGCATAATCGAATATTATTTATTTGGAAGCTCAAAAGTACAATTAATAAAACCGCTAAAGGAGTTGGAGAAAAAATCATCCCAATACCTTTAAAAACCATTTTGAAATTACTAGATAAGCTGAACGATTACAGCAATCATTTATTTTCTTTTCAGCAAATCAATACAAATTAAGTATGAAAGTTAAAGGCACTACAGTTTTCGAAATGCTATCTCGCATGCGTGAATCTTTTAAAGATGACAATTCCTTATTAAATCCTGCCGATGCAGATCCCATACGTTCAGAATTATACAATTTTGATCAAATGAAAACCCATGCCGGTATAGTGGCTCGTTCACATAAGATATCAAAAGACAAACGTAAAGACAAGCTTTTAAAAAGATTGGATGACAATGAAAAAGTTTTGGTGGAGGTGCGCAATCTGCTGGTGGAAAGTATACAATCGGGTCAGACAATTACACCTGCTGCTGAATGGCTGCTGGATAATTTTTATTTAATTGAAGAGCAGATTGTTACTGCAAAAAAACATTTCCCTAAAAAATATAGCGAAGGCTTGCCTTATCTGGCAAGTGGAAATTCTATTGGGATGCCTCGAGTTTATGATATTGCTCTTGAAATAATTGCTCACAGCGATGGACGCGTTGATGCTAGCGGTTTAACTGGATATATATTGGCTTATCAATCAGAAAAAATTCTGACTCTAGGAGAGTTATGGGCTGTTCCCATCATGATTAAGCTTGCCGTTATTGAAAATCTTAGAAGGATTAGTGAAAAGACTGCGCTGGACATGATTGATAATAACATCGCAGATTATTGGAGTGAGCAAATAATTGAAACAGTCAAAAAAGATCCTGCCGATTTGGTGCTGACCATCGCAGATATGGCAAGATCGAATCCTGTTTTGAATAGTCCGTTTGTCGCGAAATTTAATAGTAAACTTCAAAGCAAAGGTCCCATTTTCGCTTTACCCTTAAGCTGGTTAGAACAACAGTTATCCAAGGACGGGGTTACTGGTAAGGATCTGGTGTGGAACGAAAACCATAAACAAGCTGCTGATCAGGTATCGGTTAAAAACAGCATTGGCACCTTGCGCTTCATCGGTTCAACTGATTGGCGCAAATTTGTAGAAGAATCAAGTGTAGTAGAGCAAATACTTCGCAGAGATATTACAGGCACTTATCCGCGATTGGATTTCGCTACACGCGATAGATATAGGCATGTAATTGAAACTATCTCTGCACATAGTATATTTTCAGAAAGTGAGATTGCAGAAAAAACGATCGAGCTAACGAAAAGATTTAATAAGACCGACAAACAATATAATACCAAACAATATATAGGTTATTACCTCATTGGTAATGGATTTGATCAATTAAAAGGAGATTCGCAGATGCGCTATAATCTAAGGCAAAGTCTAACAAGTTTCATGGAGAAACATCCAGTTTTAATCTACCTTTTATCAATTTCTATATTTACATTGACCGTCGCCTTCGGAATGCTCTCGGTAGCGTGGGTTTATGGAGATATTAAGATACAAGTTTTACTCTTCGTAGCACTGTTATGTATAGCGGGCGGCGCTCATTTAGCTATCTCATTTACTAACTGGCTCGCAACTATATGGATAAAACCTACTATTTTAGCTAGACTCGATTTTTCGAAAGGCATTCCTATTGAATACCGCACTCTTATAACCATTCCAACAATGCTCTCGAGCAAAAATGACATTGAAGAAAATGTTGAGGCTCTCGAGATTCGTTTTTTATCAAATCGAGAAAAACATCTGCACTTCAGTCTCTTGACCGATTTTTCGGATGCTGCTTCTGAAACAATGCAAGATGATCGCGCGTTGCTTAATCTGGTAAGCGAAAAGATTCAACAGTTGAATGAGAAATACAATCAAACCGACCAACCCGATATTTTTTACCTTTTCCATCGACCGCGAAAATGGAACCCGATGGAAGGCAGTTGGATGGGATATGAGAGAAAAAGAGGCAAACTCTCTGCATTAAATACACTGTTAAGAGATGAAGATAGAAATAATTTTAGTCGAATTGTAGGAGATTACGCAATTTTAAAAAATATAAAATATGTTATAACTCTTGATTCTGATACTCAACTTCCAAGAGAGGCAGCATGGAAATTGATAGCTACAATGGCACATCCGTTGAATCGAGCAGTATATGACGAAAAAAGGAAGCGAGTAGTGGTGGGCTATGGAATTTTGCAACCGAGAATAGCATCCAACTTTCCCAAAGACAAAACTTCACTTTACTTGCGATTGCAGGGAGATATGAACGGCATAGACCCTTATACTCGTGCGTCTTCTGATGTTTATCAGGATGTTTTTACCGAGGGTTCATTTATCGGAAAAGGGATTTACGACGTGGATATATTTGAAAAAGTTCTCAGAGACCGTTTTCCCGAAAACCGTATCCTTAGCCATGATTTATTAGAAGGATCGTACATTCGATCAGGTTTAATTAGCGATGTTGTATTATATGAAAACGATCCTTCCAATTATGAAGATGATATAAAACGTAAACATCGCTGGATCAGAGGTGATTGGCAAATAGCTGCTTGGATCTTGCCATTTGCTAAAAATAAACATGGACAATATGTTAAAAATAATCTTTCTCTGTTATCTCGATGGAAAATAGCAGACAATTTACGCAGAAGTTTGTTGCCGATTTCACTTTTATTAATTTTTATCCTAGGCTGGTCTATTTTGCCTAAACCTTGGTTTTGGACTCTTGCTGTTACTATCATTGTATTACTGCCTGTAATGGCCGCTGCTTTTTTGCATCTATTACGACGTCCTGAGGATCTAGATTATAAAGCTCATATTTCCGAAGTAGGTAGTTCTGTAAGTGAAGTATTGTTGCGTTTTATCTTTAGTATAGCTG
>JBBSRP010000091.1:0-10837 GCA_038242935.1 Flavobacteriales bacterium | reverse complement strand
AGACTACGATTATAACAAAGATACGAACGAGTTTATTCATAAAAATGCTGTGGATAACGAAAGTAAAATGGTTGCAGAGTGGTTTAAGAATTAAGAAACTCGCGGAGGATTTTCTAAACTCCTTAACTTAATGTGACCTTCTAGTATATAGATCCCTTTTGAGCAGATAGTTCAAAAGGGAATTATTATTTTCGATAAAGGAATTGTTGAATTAAAAAAACATTCATTTGTGAGAAGAATAAGTGTTTTCTTTCGGACTTGTGACGAATTCGTTAATAGTGCAAAAGCGTTTTAGAAATAGAGTACAAGATTCAACTGTGGATCATGCTTTGAGTTTTTTACGCCTTAAAATAGGTTTTGATCAGGAATATAAATTTTTAAGCTTAATGAAAAAATTACTAATATTGATTGTATTATCTGTGCATAGTATTTTAATTGGACAAACAATTATTCCTAGCATAAGTGCAAGAGTTGACACATCTAATGTTGAAGTTAAAAAAATTTACCATTTATATAAAGATTATCTAAATTCAAAACCAGATAGTATTTACCGTAATCCTCATTGGAATCATGAAGAAAATGAGCGTAACTTAAATGTTGGATATTTTCGAGTTGATAAAGCGGCAGAAAATATGTATTCAAGTATGACTGCAGAAAAATATCATTCTTATTTTAAGCCCCAAATCCTTCAAATTGATAAAGTTGAAAGTGGAAGGTATCTTATTAAAACGATTTTTTCTTATAACACACCAGACCAAAATTATATAGAACATTCAGTTCCCTACATTACCAGACTCTATGCAGTAAAGAATTTGAATGGTGACTACAAATTAGAAAACGCTATATCCTTTGACACTCGAAATTGGAAAAGATATAATTATAAATATATAAACTATCTAGTGCATCCTTATTGTAATTTTAAAAAAAAAGAAGCGAAGAAAGCACTTAAATTTATTAAGGATATCACTCGTAAATTCGATTTGAAACCAGAATCTTTTACTTACTATATGTTACCTAATTCAGACGAATTCGGTAAATTATATAATTTTGAATATTGGACGTACTATCTTGGTGGTCAAACAAACATTCCGATGAGAGAAATTTTTACTTCTTTTGGGAATGAAAATTATCCACATGAATTTGTACATATTTTGTTTCCTCTGCCTAAAAAAGGAGATCCTTATTGCCCTATGATAATTAATGAAGGATTGGCAACATGGCTTGGAGGACCTGGATATAATGAAAGTTTTGAAAGTGCTTTAAAAGAGGTTAGTGAGAAATTTAAAGAAAAAGATAAGATATCTATTGATGATATCATCAGTTTTGAATTTCGCAATCAATTTGATAATTCTATACTATACGTAACGGGAGGAGTAATCTGCAAGATGGTCTACGAGATGCATGGAAAAGAAGGAATTTGGAAACTTTATAATTCTACAGACGATAATTTTAAAGAAGTTTTATCTGAGTTGTTTGATAAGACATACGAAGAAGTAGAAAAAAATGTAATAGATTATATTAAGAACTATTAGGTAAGATTTTTTTACAGGTAAGTTTTTTATTTGTAAGTAATTATCTAAATTAACTATTCTAATTATCTTCTTTTCTTCTTAATATAATTTCGGAATGACCATTTTTTACATAGTTATCATCAATTAGATTTTAATCTTTCGAAATATTTTTATGTTCAATCTTATTGCATATTCCATTCGCGAGAAGTTTTCCATCGTTTGTGCGTCCAAAGATAAAATTCTGGCGCTTCGATGATCTGCTTTTCGACTCGTCTCATAAACTCATCAGAAATTTCAAAATCCGGGACTTGTCTCGGATTTTCTGTTATTTCCTCAAACGTCGCTTCGTAATACCCTCTTTTTATTTTCTTTACTTTTAAGAAAATAACATTCATATCAAACTTTTTAGCAATGGTTTCCGCCCCCGTATGTATAGGAGTATCGATGCCTAAGAAGTTTGTCCAATGCCCAATACGACTAGCTTTTGGCGACTGATCACTGGCAAAACCGTAGATTGCTTTAATACCTTCTCGTTCATTTTGTAAAATCGTAGGATAAGTTTCCTTAGTAGTAATTAGATAGGCTTTAAACTTTGAACGAATAGCGCGTACTTGTTTATCAAAATAAGTATTTGCAATTTTTTTATAAATTGCGTATCCTTTATATGTGATATAATTATTCATCGAAATCAGCCATTCGTAACTCGCGTAATGTGAGGCAAACATTGCAATACTTTTTCCGCGTGTTTCCATATCAAGGTAAAAATCCATATTGGTAAATTTGAATCTCTTCTGAATTTCCTTGTCAGAAATACTCGTAGTTTTTATCATTTCCATAAAGATGTCGCAAAGATGATGGTAGGATTTCTTTTCGATAATTAATCGCTCAGCATCAGATTTTTCTGGGAAAGCTAGTTTTAGATTGTGCCGAACGACATCTTTTCTATAGCCGATTATTTTGTAAACGATGATATAAAAGAAATCCGAAAGTATATAGAGCAGACGAAAAGGCAAAATAGAAATAAGCCAAATGAGTGGATAGAAAAATATAAAGAACAGTAATTGCATTGAGTGGAATTTTGAAAGTACAAATATACATTTAAAACCAAATTTAGGAAGGGGTCAATGCTTAAAGCTATCAAAAGATGATTATTTTTACATTTCACATTTTAAAATCAATATGGATTTAGTTTTAATAGGCATTATTGCCGCCAATGCATTGTTTAGTTTTAAGGGATTTGGCGATATGGCATTTTTTAGGAAATATGAATTTCACATTGCGTCCATCAGAAACGGTGAGCAATACCGAATGTTTTCTTCAGCTTTCTTGCACGCAGATATCGGTCACTTAGCGTTCAATATGCTGACCTTGTACTTTTTTGCGCCAGTAGTATTGCTATATACAAATGCGTTTTCGTTTCTGCTAGTATACTTCGGAAGTCTTATTTGCGGAAGCTTACTAACATTATATTTGCATAAAGACGATCTGAATTATAGAGCAATCGGTGCTTCGGGAGCGGTAATTGGAGTCTTATATTCGGCGATATTACTTCAACCAGAAATGAATTTGTACTTGTTTTTTATTCCCATTCCCATTCCAGCCTACATTTTCGGAATTGGATATTTGCTATATTCCCTTTACGGAATGCGTACTAAGAGAGATAATATTGGACATACCGCACACTTTGGAGGAGCAATTGGAGGTTATGCAATTACATTAGCGAAATTCCCAGAAATGTTTACCGATAATATTTTTATGGTTGTAATTCTAGCGATTCCAATAATCATTTTGGGAATTATGGCAAAGATGAAAAAGATTTAATGGCACAACTTTTGAAAAGTATTCTAACTTCAAACTAAAAAAATCAAATTATGAAAAAGTCATTCCTTATATTAGCTATTGTTGCAATGTGTAATATTACGCCATCTCGAGCGCAAGAAATTGTTCCACCAGCTCAGATAACAGTTTCGGGAGAAGGTAAAGTTAAAGTAGAGCCAGATCAAGCCTTTATTTCTATCTCGGTAGAAAACAAAGGCAGTGACGCGACATTTGTAAAAAAAGAGAATGATAAAACGGTTGCCGATGTTATCAAAGCGATTAAGGATTTGAAACTCCCAAAAGAAGATGTCCAAACAAAACGTGTGTCTTTGAGTTCGCCTTATGATTACGACAAAAAGAAATACAACTACGTTGCTACTCAAACAATCGAAATTCTACTTAGAGATTTATCAAAGTATGATATGGTAATGGAAAAGCTTGTTAATGCAGGTGTAAATACAATTGGAACAGTTGATTTTAGGTCTTCGAAATTGGCAGAATACCAATCACAAGCGAGAAAATTGGCGATGAAAGAAGCACAGTTAAAAGCGCAAGATTACGTTTCGGTTTTAGGACAAAAAATTGGGCCAGCTATTATGATTAATGATAATTCACAACCTAATTATCCACGTCCAATGATGTACAGCTCAATGGCAAAAGGAAGCGCTGATAGTGCAATGCCACGAGAAACTGTTGCAATTGGCGAAATTGACGTTACTTCGAATGTTACAGTAAGCTTCAAATTGAACTAGAGAATTTCAGTTATAAAAATATTAAAATCCCTTTCGGCAAAAGTTG
Organism: Flavobacteriales bacterium; assembly: GCA_038242935.1. Classification (GTDB taxonomy): domain Bacteria; phylum Bacteroidota; class Bacteroidia; order Flavobacteriales; family Flavobacteriaceae; genus Flavobacterium. Next base: position 6,710 of record JBBSRP010000091.1, on the reverse strand, counting down.
AAAGGGATTTTTTTTTAGTTTTAAATCTCGAAATATTTTTTCAAAAAGCATTTTTGGAGATTCTTGAAGCATTTTTTTTATCTTTAGAAATATAATCAGCTGAAATAATGTGTTACCACGTTACCCAAACAAAAATTAAGATAGAAGTAGAGAAGCGTTTTGACGCCGAAGTTGATTCTGCCATAAACTTCGCGCCACAAAATCACTACAATGGATTTGACTTTCCTGCGATGCCAATTATCACAGATCAGAATCCGCAGATCATAACGCATTTCAATTGGGGGCTGATTCCACATTGGGCTACAGATAACGAGATTCGGAAGAGTACGCTTAACGCGAAAATAGAAACGGTCACCGAAAAACCTTCGTTTAGAGACGTAATAAATCAGCGTTGCTTGATCATTGCAGATGGTTATTTTGAATGGAAGTGGCTTGACGCCAAAGGTAAAAACAAGCAGAAATATTCAATTTTCGAGCCCAATCACGGATTATTCGCTTTCGCGGGACTTTACTCGATTACTCAAAATGCAGAAACAGGGAAGGAGCAGAAGACTTTTTCGATGCTCACTACCGAAGCCAACGAACTAATGTCGGAAATCCATAACAGCAAAAAGAGAATGCCAATTATTCTCAAGAAAGAAGATGAGCAAAAATGGTTGAAGAAAGAATCTCTTCAGAAATATGCTTTTCCATATTCTGTAGATCTCGCAGCCGGAGCAGAAAAAAGTCCAGATCAAGGTTGGACTCTTTTCGATTGATTAAAAATTATAATTCCCCGTTTTCTTAGTTGCCAAATGGCTCATTTTCTTCATTGTCAAAATCCTCATTTTCTTTTCTTATAAGGTCGATTTCCTCCTCTGTAAGTAAGTGCACATTTATAAGTTCCTCTCTAAGATCTGCCATTTGCACTAGTAAGGCAGCTACTTTCTGCACTGTTTCGTTCTTGCTACTTAGCAATAGACTTAAGTCAAAAGTAAAAACATCTCCCACATCAAAAGTCTCCGAAACTTCCAGCATATCGCCGCTCATCTCTACATTCAGTCCAGCTCCGAAAAGTAATTCTTCAGCGTCAATCAGAGCATTTACACTGTCTATAATATGTTTTCGTTGATTAGTCATAGTTGAGGTTTTAGATTCGTTTGCGTTGCCGTTTTTGGAATGTCGAAATAAGGAGCGCAATTCCAACTACAACATAAAGTATATTCCAAATTTGTCTTCCAAGGGCAATTTTCACAAATGGTTGAAATAGTAATGCTAGTACAATATACACAACCATTTCCGTCTGTTTATTTTTCTGATTAGCCATAAAGGCAAGAATTGCAAAGCCAACTAAAGTTGCGAATCGTACAAATTGATAAAAGCCATAAGGCATTTTCAAAAGGCAGAGAAAGAGTAGAACGGCGAGGATTATTTTGATGAGTTTATCCATAGTATCACATTAGTTCTTCAAATCATACTTTATAATTCATCTTGAAGGAAGATATCGATAATACAAAATTTTTATGAACGATGCTGATTTTTTTTTAGGCGCGACCTTTCGCCAGAACGTTTTTTGGTAACATTGAAATGACATTTGGCTCAGGTCAGGCTGTCCATTATATCTTTGCTGCCAGAGATTTTTGTTTTCAAATATGATATATTTTGAGGGCAGCGAAGGATGCCATTCGCATCCTTCGCGCGGAGTACGTATAATGAGATATTTAGATTTTTATTGAAATCATCTTCAATTGCAGTCCAAACGACCTTTTTCGAATTACCTTCAAATTGTTTTCGAAATTCTTTTACATCTGGAAGTGCTATTACGACTGCTCCGAAAATCAAGAAAACTAGACATCTCTTAATAATTTTCAGAAAATAATCTGATTTATTTTTTGAATATTTGAATACAGAAATTATTAATACAATTGATACTCCAACTATTCCAATTATCAAATTAAATTCAGGATTCGGCCACGATAGAAATTTAAAATACGCTCCCAAAAGCAGCAGCGATATCGCCCAACCTGCCGCAATGCCGCCAAGCAAGCGCTTTCTTGAAATATGTTTATAGTTCTTTGCCCAAAATATTTTACGTAATCTGATTTCGTTAAAAAGCGCAAATCCAAAGTAGAAATAAATCGCGAGCAAACTCGCTAAAGATGCCATTGCTACAAATGCCATACCTGGAATTGCAAATAAATAAAGAAAAGTAGCAACTAAGCCAATGATGCCAAAAATGATTTCTGCTTTTTTCATTCTATTATATTTTGAATAAAAGGTACTGAATTTAGCAATGAAAATAATCTGTTTACAGGTCTTTTCTATTTCCTTGTATCTATGAATTCGAAATCGATTTTTTCCATATCAATATTGATCAATACCGATTTAGATTTCATTTGATTCCCTCTCAATACTTTATTACAGAATTATTGGTAATGGTACTGAAGTTTTTTTGGGCGCGACCCTTTGGGTCAGGCTTTTCACTCCCAATCTTTTTGATCAGAAAAAGACCAAAAAGGATTTGCTTCGCCAGTTCGCTTCGCTCGGGTCCGCTTCAAATGAAATTCATCGAATACCTATGAATATAAAAGCCGAAGAGATAATCCTTCGCGCGGTCTCCGTATAAATAGATATTAAGATTTTCTAGTGAAGCAACATTCTTTGACAAGCATTTATTCTCGCTGAAAAACAATAGACATTTTTCAAAAAGATCTTTTGTCCAAAATAATAAAACTTGTTGGTAATTTGTGGAATTTGATTGTCGTCACGAGCGGGACGCTCGCACCAGCGTACGGAACTTGGCATGAAACAAGTTTCTTTTAGCAGCTAAGATTTCTCCGCTAGCGCGAGCGTCCCGCTCGTGCCCTCTATCTACTTAAAACACAGAATTAAATAAGTGAATGAAAATGATCATTGTCTTTTAATTATTTTAAGTTTTAAGAAAATGGATTTTGATTGTGAGTACGAGCGGGACGCTCGCACCAGCACACCAAAGCTTACTCGAAGTACGTTTTCTATTCGTAGCTAAGATGTTCGTCGCTAGCAAGCATCTTGCTCGTGCCCTCTATCTACTTAAAACACAAAATTGAATAAGTAAATGAAAAATGATCATTGCTTTTTAATTATTTTAAGCGTCAAGAAAAAAGATTTTGAGTGTGGGTACGAGCGGTACGCTCGCACCAGCGTACGGAACTTGACACGAAAAAAGTTTCTTTTTGTAGCTAAGACTTCTCCGCTAGCTCGAGCATCTTGCTCGTAGTCGTTATCTACTTAAAGCGCAATACTCAAAAATTATCTAAAAAAATTATCTTTTGTTTTTCAATTAATTCGATTTCATTACTGTTCGAATGCGATTTTTGGAATGAAGAAGGAATTTATTCTAAAGAGGCAGAAGGTTTTCTTTGAAAACAAAGATCTTCAACCAACAACTAATCCGCTTGCTTAACGTCTACCGCGCGAGGGATGGGAACGGCATCCTTTTGCTTACTTTACAATTTCTATTTCAGCAGAAGTCCTGAAAGCAAAAGATACAGTGGACAGCCCGGCCCAAAGGGACGCGCCCCAAAAAAACTCACTTCAATAATGAAAAATTGAAGTGGTGTAAAAGCAAAAAACCCAACAATCATAAGACTGTTGAGTTTTTGAAGTGGGGAGAGCAGGATTCGAACCTGCGAAGTTTACACAGCAGATTTACAGTCTGCCCTCGTTGGCCGCTTGAGTATCTCCCCGGATAACTCCTGCTGTAATAGCATCGGCAAGCGGTTGCAAATATAGAAAGTGTTTTTGATTTTCAGCACAAAAAATGCAGGAAATTTTGATATTTTTATTAGTTGGCTGAGAATGTAATAAATAAAAAAATCCCCTGATAGGGGATTTTATATTTTTGATGTTTTTAGACTATTTAGCGCCTAATAGACTTGCAACTTTAGCTCTTAAATCTGCACCATGAAGATCTTTTGCTACCACAATTCCGTTTGCATCTAGTACAAACATATTAGGAATCGACTTCACATTGTAAGTCGCCGCAATTGGATCGTCCCAAAACTTTAGATTTGAAATCTGTGTCCAAGGAAGACCGTCAGCCGCAATTCCTTCTTTCCATTTGTCTGCAGATTTATCCAAAGATACACCTATAATATTAAGACCTTGATCGTGAAATTCCTTATAAAGTGCCACTAGGCTTGGGTTTGCCTGACGACAAGGGCCACACCAAGATGCCCAGAAATCGATAATTGTTACTTTACCCAAAGACTCTTTTAGCGAAACCATTTTTCCTTCTGGATTAGGTGCTGAAAAATCTGGTGCTGGCGAACCCACTGCTACTCCCGTAGAAGTTGTCATTGCTGTCGCTATCTTTTTACCTTTCGTGCTATTTTTCAAACTTGAATCCAAAGCATCGTAAAGTGATTTAGTTTTCGCTGCATCTGCTGCAGGATTGACCATCATGCTCTCAATAAGCAGTAATGAAACATACGATTTTGGGTGACCTTCGACATATTTAAGTGTAGATGATTCCATCTCTGACTGGATTTTCCCATAACCAGATCGTAGCTCTTCAATTGCCGCAGTATCTTTATTTTGTTGAGCCATCATCATTCTCTCACCATTTACAGTTTCGAATTCTTTAAGCTTTTTCTGAATTTTCATACCTTCAGCATTGTACTCTGTAAGCTGCTCATTATTATAGGTTCCTGTAATTTTATTTAGGAACATACTATCTTTATTGATTTCGATATTGATTTTTCCGTTCTCAAGAATCACAAAAGATCTTGCTTGACTTCCTTCAAGTACCAAAGCGTAAATTGCTGGTTCGGCAATTTTACCTTCAAATTTAAATTTTCCATTTTCAATTATTGCCGTATCAACCGCAACTGCTTCGGCGTCATCTTGTTTTTCTAGGATAATTTTACCATCCTGCATTCCCTTCACCGTTCCTGTTAAAGAATAGGAATCTTTGCTATTGCACGCAAAAAAAAGTGCTGAAACAGAAAGTAATAAAAATATTTTTTTCATGTTGTGAGTTTATGTTTGATTTTGGGTGCAAAGCTATCAATTTTTATAAAATCAGGAGAATTTCGTATAGATTTTTATATAAAATTTAGCTTATTTTTGATAGAAATCGCTGTGGTTTAGCTAATAGTGGGAAAGTTTCTGTGATTTGGGAGTTTTCTAAATTAAATATTGATTGAAATAGTTTTGAATATTGAATGCAACGTATGATGGTAGTAGTTAACTTCCAATAGTCCTTGAAATTAGATTGATTCTTCTTTATAGAAATGTTTGTTTTGAAATTCGGGTAGAATAGCAATTGAGATTGATTTCGAGATTTGTGATCTTACAAAAATAATTCTTTTATAAAGATCACTACCGACATAATAAGTACAAAATATCCAAAGCCTTTCTTTAATTGCTTTTCGTTGATAAATTTATTGAGATAAATTCCGACGAAAATTCCAACTATGGAAAAGAAAGAAAATTTGAGGAGGAATGTCCAGTCAATTTCTGTTGAACCAATGTCTCCAATAAAACCAATTAACGAATTGATTGCGATGATAAATAGGGAAGTAGCGACTGCTGTTTTCATTGGAAGCTTGGTAATAAAAATCAGCATCGGAATAAATAGAAAACCTCCTCCTGCGCCAATAAGACCTACAAGTATACCAATCAGGAACACTTGAAAAAGCGAAATTGCGATTTCAGTAGAAGTCGCTTCGGGTTTCGAATTTTCTAGATCTTCCACTTTGCGAGTTTTTAACATTGATTGGGCGGCAAGCAGCATTACTATTGCAAAAAGAACCATTAAAAACATTCCTTTGTGCACTTCATATTTTCCGATTGTAAAAAGAGTTTCAGGAATTGCGGGGATTACATACTTGCGAGATAAATAAACGCCCACCAATGATGGCAGCGCAAACATCATTGAAGTTTTTATGTCAACAAGTTTATTCTTTAAATTCTGAATTGTCCCAAATGCCGAGGTTGTTCCTACAATAAATAGGGAATATGCAGTGGCTGTTACTGGATTTAATGCCATAATATAAACGAGGACAGGAACTGTAATAATTGAGCCGCCGCCGCCCATAAGTCCGAGAATCAAGCCAATAATTACTGCAAAAATGTACCCTATTATTTCAATCATACCTGTGAGAAGTCTTAATTACAAAAATAGCCAAAATGATAGAGAATTCTGTATAATGCTGATTGCAAATTTGCATAAAAAAAGAAAAGTGCCCCGGATCTGGGACACTTTAGATTTTTCCAAGAAAATTTAATTATTCTTGATTGCTTACTTTTCTGTAAGGGAATGCATTAAAAATGTGGCGCTTTGCAAAACGACCTGGAGAATCAGCATTTACCATTTTTTGATAAGTTGCTTTTGGTAAACTGATATATTCGTAAACGCTTCCGTTAGAAAAATTTACAATAAGTCTACTATTTTCATATTTATAGTCCGAGATCGTAGCTGTAGCCACAGTTTCTGTATATTCCGGACGTAGTTGCTCGATTGTAGCAGGATTGATGCTTACTAATTGATGGTATGCTTCAATAACGCTTTTGCTTTTTTCTTCCGCTACATGAAGTCCATCACTATCACCTGTAAATTTATCAGGATGGCATTCTTTCATTGCGTTGCGGTAGATTGTTTTTAACTCTTTTAATTCAACCGTTTTGTCTACATTTAACAATTTACGGAATTCAACAATTTTCTTCATAAAAATGGAACGTTTATT
>JBBSRP010000090.1:0-10869 GCA_038242935.1 Flavobacteriales bacterium | reverse complement strand
TCGTTGTGCTAATCCACTTTGCTTCCAAGATTCAACTTGAGAGAGCATAAATTCTTTTTTGTCCATAACTAGATTTGTTTGAAACAAAAATAGTTGCTTAGGTTAATTTAGAAAAGATGTGGTTGGACGGGTGGATACGTATTGGCGCCCGTATATTGAATCGTCTTGATAAATCTCTAAGGATTTATTAAACACTTTGTAACCATATTTGATTTGCTCAACAATTAAATCTTCTAAAGATTTTTCTTTAGAAAGAAGTTTAGTTTCTTCAAAGCTGGTTAAATTAAAAGGTTTTTTGCTTTTATACAGTCGCTTAAAAAGGTCATTTACTTCTGAGGAGTTACTTATTTTTTGCTTTAGTTTTTCAAGTTTAACTTTATAATAGTTGTTTGAATGCAATTTTGAAATAACAAACTCTAGAATCGTAGTACCTATTTCAAATTGATGAGTTCTCTCGAGAGCGTAGAGATAATTATTTATAAATATTGAAAACTCCGTTAGATTTTCATCAACTACACTTTGAGATAAAATAGTATAACTCTCCTCTAAATTAAATAAATCGAGTGCATTTGAATACTGTGCAATAGCTTTTTCGTACTCTTGAAGTCTATTATACGCATAACCTAAATCTCTGTATATATTCCATTTTGTAACAATAAAACCTACATCATTATCAAAACCTGCATCTTTGAATGATTTGTGATTAATTGTCTCCTTAAATGCATCTAAGAAAAATTCATAATTTTTAACTGAATTTTCGAAGTTTTCAAGTAAAAAATAACACCAGCCTATAAAATAACAAGCTGCATAATCATTAATTCTATTAAAATGAAATAAGGCAATTTCGTAATTATCTTTGTCGAGTTCGGATATACCATTAACATAATCTGTGGCGTCAGAATTATGAGATAATTCTACTGCGGAGTTGTAGAACTGATTTTGTGCTTCTTGGTTTAAGAAGCTTATAATCTCTTCCCAAAATATAAAATACATTTCAGGGAATTCATTTAAATCTTCAACAAAATTAAATGCTAATTCAGCATAAAATGAAGATTGTTGTCCTGAAAAAGCTAGTCGAGTTCTTTCAATACTATTTCTCAGTTCTGTTAAATGGTTTTCTGTTAAATCATCGTTTAAGCAAGTTAGAACCTCGTTTTGTAAAGTATCAGAATAGTTTTCTTTTAATTCCTCTAGTGAGTAAAGTAGTTTCTCTATCATTTTTAATTTTTTTCGTTTGTTCTATAAATAATCTCAATCTAGTCAACAGGCAAAATATTCTGTACCTCTGCGATTTTTAACAGCATAATTTTAAATTAATAAATACCAATTTTATTCATAACGATTTAAGTTAGTACGTCGAACATCTTTAATTGACTTTATACATCGCTATTATTAATTAGATTTTGTCAATTCTGAAGAAGATATGTACGGCAATTCCTGAAATTGTTCTACCGCTAATTTATCTATAAATTCTATAACATTTCAAATTTTATTTCAGCAATTCACACCAATTGAAAACGCGCACTCGCGCAAAGGATGGGAATGGCCCGAAAGAAACGGGCGGGACACATCCTTTGCTGCTAACGAAAATTCCAAAGTTGAATACTAGAATTTGTGGCAGCAAAGACTTGAGAGATAGTTTAACATTGAGGAGACTGCCACGCTCCGTTCACATAACAGCCCGACCTTCGCGAAGTAAATAGGTCGGAAATTACCGTAAACCTTGAGGAGATTGCCGCGCTCTGCTCGCATTGACGACGAAGAATACGCCCAAAATTAAAGCCTTGAAATGAAAAAGAGACCACAATTTTCTTTTCAAAAAACTGTGATCTCTCTTAATATTTAACTCTTAATGTCTACATACTTTTTACAAAATCTAAAAAGACTTTTTTGTGTAATTCAAGATCCAAATCTGGCGACAGGGATGCGCGAACGATATAATCTTTGTCGCCTTCCTTTGTAGTGCCTTGGGTGGATGTTGCGGGAATTGTCCAGTAGCAGCCTTTTAATTGGCCATAACTCACGCAAAATTTACTCTCATTTGGAATTTCGGTAATCATCAAATTGATTAGTTTCAAATTTAATTCGCGTTTATGAGTCTCCTTTTCTTCGGGTGTATTGCCTTTGGTAGGAAGATCTAATGAAAAAACCGAGGGCGTAAAATTGTGATTTGCGAGTTCGTCTGACACAAAATTGATTTTGGCAGCGGGCAAAACTTCGTGAATAAAATTCACAAATTCGCGGGTATTGGTGTACGCGTCCTTGATGCGCTGATTCATAGACGGCAATTGCTTGGCCAAAATCGCGTATTGAAGATCGGTGGCTTCGTTGTCGCAAAGATTGAGATGAAGCTCGATTTTGTTCATCAAATCATTGGTTTTCGAATTTCCTACGACGTAGCCTGCAGTACATTTTCCGCCGCTTGGAAACTTGGATCCGCTGGCATACGAAATGCTGCGAACGGTAGAAAGAATTTCGCCTTCGCCCAGAAAATGAACGTTTGGACAAAATGTCTGGTCTAAAATAAATATCGAGTCAATCGCATCTTCGCCATTGGCAGTTTTGCGTTTTTTGCTCAAAACAGCTTTCAGATCTTCAAGATTCGGAACTTCGACACGTGGATTGGTCGGAATTTCGGCAATGATATACGGAACGGCATCGTCGTGGGCAATCTTGTCGAGAATACTGTCGATACTTTTTACCATTTCGTTGTGGCCATCGACAGGTAAATCTACAATTTCAACATTGTCAAGGCAATCCGCCACGCGTCGGGCTTGGTCGTTTGTCCCGCCGTAACAGTTAGGCGGCACAATAAATTTGATCGCTTTGCCAGGATGATTTTGAATCGCATCGTGCACCGCGCCCATCATAATTGCGTATTGCATTGAAAGTCCGCTCGAAGCAACTAATGCTTTGCTGGTAGTGCCAGTAATTTTATTTAGTAAATCTTGAACGCTCTTTTTGTCGGCTTCAAGATTGCTTTCTTCGGTAGGCAAAGTCGAATTTTCGGTTAGCATTTTAAGCGCAGTCAACGTATCGGCCGGCGTCATCGCAATGGTCTCGCGACGTCTAAAATGCTGAATATCTGAAATGTATTTTTCGTTGTCTTTTCCATTTACCAGCAGAATACTTCCAAGTGTTGGAAGAATGCTAACTAGAAAGTCAATATTGGAAGACATTTTATAATCACCAACAGTTTCATCTTGGTGAATAAAAATCGTACTTCCATCGAAAGATGCAATATCTTCTTGACTGTCAATTTTCTTTAAATCGAATTTAAATCCATAGACTTTGCGAATAATTTCGGCATCAAAAAAGTCTGGTAATTTGTTGGTATAAAGAATCTGTGTGTTTATATTTTCTAATAAATTGGTCCGTAAAACCGCTAAAATAGGAGTGGTTTGCGATGAGAAAATAATTATATTATCCGGATTTAGATTCTGCAATTTAGCAATTCCCCATTCGAGAATACAGGATAAAGGATGTCCTAATCTTATATAGTCATAAGCGGTTGGAAGTGCTGCGAGTGCTGAAGTTTCTGAATTATTTGCTTCAAAAAGACTCTCAAACTGCTGTAGGAATTCGGTTTTTGCCAACTCCTCATCGTAAATATCTAGTCGATGGGTGGTGAGGTTTAGCCAGTCTGTTGGCATATTTTGAAGGACATTCGTTATATAAGGAAGTACTTTATTTTCTTTCATAATTTGCTAGGTAGATAAGGGGGCAAAGGTAGGGAAAAATGGGGAATTGGGGAGAGGGAATTGGGGATTGGAGATTGGGAACTAGGGATTGGGAAGTAGAGAATGGGAAGTAGAGAGGAAATTGGCACTAGTTGCTGTATGGTTTATGCAATCAATTTCGCTTGCAGATTCTAAAATTCTATAATTGACCATATTATCTCAAAAATATTCCACAATAAATATATCAATTGGATTGGGCTTTAGGCCAATCAAAATAAAAAGAGAAGAGAACAAGGAAGAAATAAGACAAAAACGGTACTAGTTGCTGTATGGTTTATATAATCAATTTCGTTTGCCAACTCTAAAATGTTACTATTGACAATATTATCTTCGAGAATATTCCACAATAAATATATAAATTTGATTGGGCTTTAGCCCAATCAAAATAAAAAGGGAAGAGAACAAAGAAGTAATAAGACAAAAACGGCACTACTTGCTGTATGGTTTATACAATCAATTTCGCTTGCCAACTCTAAAATGTTACTATTGACAATATTATCTTCGAGAATATTCCACAATAAAACTATCAATAGGATTGGGCTTTAGCCCATTTAAAAGAGGAATAATTTTGAACAATTACGCCAGATTAAAAAGTATGTAAATGCCAGTGAGCTAGCTCCCCCTCCTTGGTTGCTGAGCTTGTCGAAGCATCTGAGGGGGTTGGGGGGAGGATTCTATCCTACCAATCCCGCATCCAAATATTTTCCATCTTTATCCACATTAATCTGGATTTGAAGCCCCCAAAAAATGTCATCGTCGTGGCAGTAGATTTGTGATGAGCAATCATCATTAAAGATTATCGAATCTATAGAAACTCTTTTTCTGAAGTTTTCAGCTGTGATTTCCGGTTCCAATTCACAAGTAATTTCGTTTTTTTCACGCCAGGAATCGTTTTTAAGTTTTATCATTTCGGGCTCCATTTTCCAAAGCATATTTTTATAGAACTCTGTTTGGATCTGATTTTCTACAAATGATAATAATAGGTCTAATTTATCTGGAGTTGTATTGTAAATATTGACATCAAAGGCAATCTCATCTGTTGTAAAAATTCCTTCGTACCATTCAAAATCCCCATTATAAATTAAAGCGCCAATTGAAGGTATTGTAATTAATAGACTTTTAACCTCTGGCTTTTCATCAACTTCCTCGTCATATTTTTCATTTGATAAACTGCAAAATGCATCTTCGAGTTCTTGCTCGGTAAAACCTTTAAGAAAATGGAGTTTCTTTTTAAGTTCGATTATGTTTGATTGGGTAATCTGACCGTTATCCATTAAGATTTCTACTTCATTATTCTCAATAGTTAATCCAGTATAATTGCGATTATTAGGAAGCAAGATATTGTACTGAGAATCTGCTGAGTCAGAAGATGTAGTAACGGTAATTCCCCATTGGAAATTTTCGTCGTTAGGGCTACAATTAAGTGCATAACTTTTTTCTTGAACATAATATAAGTCAAAATGTCTAAGAGTTAATAAAACTGAGTAGTTAGCACTTACTGCTGCAAATGATGCAACATCTTGTAAAAGATGATCTAGATGATTTGTATCGCCTAGTTTTGCATTTCTTAAAGTTTTTTTAAGATCATGGTGCCAAGTTTTATCTAATATATCAGAAAGATTTTGTCCAGCATTCATATTGCGAAGTTTTAAAATTTAATTCAAATTAGGAATAAGAAATAAGAAATTGCGAGTCGTAAGAGAAATTTATGTTTTGTTTGGTAATAGCTGTTTGGTAATTTCGTTTTTATACTGATTTGAATTAGCTACTAGAGAAAATCTACTTTTCAGTTTTGTCATTCAAAATATACAGTCCCCACTTGGCTTTTTTGCCGTAAATAGCGATTGCAGCATCGGAGTCATAGTAACTGTATTCTTTGTTTTCAAGACTGCAACTGCTTTTCTTTCCTTGAAGTGCTTTTTCAAAATCGTTGTACATAATTTCTTTACCTTCACTAATAACAATGGGAATTTTCTCATCTTCTGAAATAATGGATATTCCTCCAACGGCCATTATAATTAGCCTTGAAGTTATTTTATAATCTGAGTGTACTTCATCTTTTGTTAGAATATAATCCGTGGTACTTCCATAATCGTAATCATCATCATCTTTTTTCTTTCTCTTTATAACATCATCGTAAGAAACTCGAATGACGTTATCATCATCTATTAATTCAGTTGGAATCTTTATTGAGAATGTTCCATCTTTTAGACTGTTTGCGGTGAATTGCCGAGTGACTGTTACAAAGGTTATTTTAGCGTTGTTAACTGCTCTCTCATTTCTATATTTCACTATGCCTTTGAAAATCGTGAAATCGATTGGCCTTGAAGCATTTGGTTTTTGAAGTGGTTTAGTTTTTTTTTCCAAACCTATTTTATGAAATTGAGAAATTTCGGTTTGATTTACTTTATTTTTAGCTTGGAGAGGTTGTGCGACTCCCAACATTGTAGTTGCAAGCATTAAACCTGCTGCCACATTAGCATACGGCATTTTATATTCCACAGAATTGTTCAAATTAACCAACGGAGAATTTAGTTGTGTTTGTGTAACTCTAGCACATAGATTCCCATTGCTTTTCTGCATTTGTTTGCTGATTTCCAACTGAGATAACTTAGTGAAATCGACTACAGTTTTTGCACAGACATCGCAGAAATTACCCGATTCAGAAGGAGACATATTCTTCCAGTTTTCTGAACAAGGTTTGCTGATTTTTAGGAATTTGGTATTCATTTGATGAATAGTTTTAAATAGCCTTTGGGAATACTATTGATAATATTTGATACAATATACTAATATAAAACAATTATTTTAGTAAAAATGCAATTATAACATTTCTAAGTAATTTTTGTAATACTCGATTATTTTCTAACAAATAGGATGTAAGATTTGTATTATCTTGTTTAGAAACAATTTTTGGTTTTTTCAATTAATATCGAAATTAATTCCTTCTGATAATATTTGAACTTGTCTTCAATATTTAGAACAATGGTTTTGCTTAAATAAGATTTTGCAAAATTGTCTTTTATGAATTTTGCGTGCTTGTTTTCCATTACAAATATGATGTCAGCCCAAATTAGAATTTCTTCCAAAATCGGATTTGTACCTTCTCGTTCACATTGTTTGATATTTGTTCCAGCAGATTGAAATTCCAAATTTGTGTACTGAGAACTAAAGTAATCCTCTGCAGTTTTAGAACGCTGCTTGTTTACGGAACAGATGAAGAGAATGTTTTGGGGCATTTGTACGATTATTAATCGACGATTAGAAGTGAGTAGAATATTTTTTTAAATCTATTATTATAAGACAATTTTCAAACTGAATTCACAAAACGATATCGCAAACGCTTGCACGCAGTTTTTTAATAATCCTGAATAAGCACTTCGGTTGGGATTTTTAGCTCAGTATTTAATTTTCTAATCATTTCCAGCGTTAGTTTTCGCTTTCTGTTCATTATTTCGCTTACACGACTTTTGAAACCAATCATATCGACCAAATCTTTTTGTTTCAATCCCATCTGTTCCATTCTGAAATTAATGGCAGAAATAGGATCGGGCATTCCAATTGGGAAATTCTGGCTTTCGTAATTGTCAATTACTATTGATAAGATTTCCAATTCGTCGCCTTGATTACTTCCTCTTTTTGCATCGAAGATAATCTCCAAACGCTCAAGAGCTTGCTGATAATCGGCATCGTTTCTGATAGGTTTAATTTTCATTTTATATTTCGTTTGCATTAATCTTGTCATACTCTGCGTGAGTTCCTATAAATCGTACCCAAGCTAATTGATATTCAAAGTTGAATTTTACAATCAGTCGATAGTCATTGCCTTTAATGTCGAAAACAATCCGATTATCTTTCAAGTTACTTGCTTTAGGATAATCTCTTTTGAGTTCGTTTATTGATTGCCAATTCGATTTATCAGTTTCGCTATACCACGTTTTCAATTGAAGTTCACAATCGCTGTGTTTAGTCCAAAAATCCCCTAATGTTCCTCTCGAAAATATCTTCACGACAATCATATTTAAGCAAATATAAAATAAAAGTTACCAAAATGATAACTTTCTCGATTTTATTTATATTGAGGCCGACTATTTATATTCTCACGTTTACTCCAATTGAAAACGTCTCTTTGCGCAAGGGGTGGGAGCGGCATCCTTTGCTGCCAACGAATAATTTGAAAGTTGGAAACTAAATTTCTTGCAGCAAAGATATAGTGGACGACCCGACCTTCGCCTAACGAAATTTTTAATGGTAGCAAGGTTTTTATGGCGAAGGTTGCGCCCAAAAAATCATCATCTTTCTTATGAAATCCATCATCTAAGAAACACTTTATTTTTTTCGGCCAGTGAAATGTTCCATCGTTTTGTAGATTCCGAGGACGTTGCCGGCGAACCAATCGAAGACGTTTATGGACATTATTGCTTGTCCGAGACGTGTAAATCTCAAGATGTATCCTGGAATGGTGATCATTTTTTTGTTCTTTTCAATGGCTTTTATAATGGTAAGCGCTGCGGATTCGGGTTCGAGAATCGGAATTTTGGACTGTACACCATCGAACATTCCGGTATTGATGTAATAGGGTAGGATTGTGGTGACATTTACGTCTTTTTTGAGTTGTTTCATTTCTAATCGCAGACTATCTGACCAACCAATTAGCGCCCATTTGCTGGCTGCATACACGGACATTTTTGGGTTGGAAATTAAGCCGCCAGAAGATGCAATATTGCAAATATGACCTGAATTCTGACTCAGCATATCTTGCAGAAACGCACTGGTGATAAACATCGGCGCATTGGCATTGATCTCCATAGTTTTTGTGATATCTGCCGTGGTATGTTCGTAAAAATACTTGCCGACAATAATTCCTGCGTTGTTGATAAGCACATCTACTATTCCAATTTCGAGCTTAACTTTTCTGGCATTTTCTTGTATTTGCTCGATATCAGAAACATCGACATTGTATCCAAAAATAGTACCGCTGGGAGATAATTCGGCAATAGTTTGGTTGATACTCTCTTGGTTTATATCCCAAATTATCACTTTGGCGTGGCGTTCTAATAGCAAGCGAGCCATAATTTTCCCGATTCCTGATGCTCCACCAGTAATTAATGCTGTTTTTCCTTTTAAATCTTTCATTTTATTGTTGCTTTAGAACTTTCGATTTTGTGAAATTTTCTACAAAATACTAAATATTATTTTATTTAAGAGAAATCTCTGGGATGTCTGTCGATCTTGAGATTATAGTTACCAAATTTTGAAATATTAATAATGTTAATTGTTCATACAGCCCTTCGCCGATTTCTAATAAATTGTTTGTCCTGAAGTCTGTCAAAGTTCCTTTAATAGTTATTACATTTCTCTTAATAGTATTCGCTTTCTGATTTTTAAGATTGATAACTTTTATTTCAACTGCAGATTTGTCGCCAATAGCATAATAGGAATTGTAAATATATATTGATAATCATAGTTGGAGAATACGATATATTCCAAATCCATTCCTTCATTTAGTATGCCACCGCCTCGCATATAATATGAATATTGGAATTTCTGCCAACTGTCTTTTTTGCTTTCTGGGAATTCTAATTTAACAGAATTATTAGTGCCATATCGATATATTGTATAGCTACTGCCTGCAGCTTTTGCCAAGGTTATGGTTTTGCCATTTTAAGTTTTGAAAGAAAAGATAACTTCTTCGGCAGGCAGGATTCATAGAGCGAAGCTATTAGGAATAGCATTTAATTATAATTAAAAACAGTAGTGCTAATCTTTTCACTATTAGAGTTATTTTAGATTATTAACTGTGATTTTAAGGTGTGGAGAGAAACTGTTTTAAAAGTGGATCTACGGATTTTGGATCTATTTTCTCTGTCTTTTTCATATACTCTATAGCTTTACCTTTCATATTTAGCGTTGCGTACATTTTTGCCATTACTAAATACGCTAGAGCATTTTTGTCATCTAAAGTCACTGCTATTTCTAAATCTTTTATTGCTTTATCTAGTAGATTTTTATCCTCTGTTTTCTGATAAATGTCGCCATAAGCTGAAGCTGAAGCAATATAGAAATTACTTTGCAAAGGATTATTCTGTTTTGCTAAATCGAACATTTTTATGGCTTGTTTTGGATTTCCTGCTTTGCCTAGAATATTTCCAAAACCCCAATAAGATTGGTAATTATTGGCATCCAAAAGCCACGCTTGATTGAATCTCCTCATAGAAGACTTCAAATCATCTTTGTAATACTGATGCCAACCTTGCTTTATTAAATCATCTGCTGCGGCTTCGCGGGTAACGAAAAGTTCATCCATTTCTGCTAAAAAAGCAGCATCGGCTTCCAATTGTTCTTTGCACTTTTCGGCTTGTCCGTACATAGGTAAATCGTTGATTCCTGGGGGACCTTCTTGAGAATGGCAACTTTGTGTAATTAGTAATGTCAGAATTAATGCTATTTTGAAAGTGATTTTCATTTTTTTAAAATAATTGATGGTAAGTGATTATTGAATATTTCTCGCTATGAAAATGTTGAGTTTTACGCGATTTCTGAAATTCGCTAATTCGATCTTATTCTTAAAGCTGGATTGATAGCGAATTTCTTTTGCCATTGGGCGCTGAAATCTTTTGCATTTGGTCCTGCAAAATAACCTGCAGAACTAGATTCCTTATAATTTACGCTGCAATAATCTGCTTTCGCAAAATCAAGAATGGTAGAAACTTCTTTTAAGGAAGTTTGAAAGTCGTTGTAGTTTTCTAAATCATGATTTACTTCGGATTTGATTTTTGGCCAGTCTACTTTTTCATTATATAAATATCCGTTTTCCATAACTGAAAATAATTTTCCATAAAAAACGTGAATGCTGTCCTTTGAGGTTTTTAGTTTTTGAGCGTTTATAGTAGGGGAGAAGCAGAGGACACATAGAATTGATAGGATTTTCTGCATAGGTTAAGATTCATAATCCGAAGATATAATTAAATAAGAGGAAAGTTCTGGAATGTGCACCAAATAAGATAGCTGCATTATCCTCGCATTATTGTAATTGGCAGGCTATATAATGATCTGACAGCTTTTCCATCTTTTTCGCCAGGTTTAGAAATCGGAGACATCTTCAATACTCTGACAGCTTCTTCGGCAG
>JBBSRP010000089.1:0-10910 GCA_038242935.1 Flavobacteriales bacterium | reverse complement strand
CGGTTTGCAATTTTTTAAAAACATCTAATGGTTTGCCGTAAGCAGTGTACATCGACGAACCATTCTCATTTAGAATTTCGTTGATCGCTGAAAGTTGCTCGTGTATAAATGCAAGGCGTTTATCTTCTTTATTTGGTAATTTTCCTAAAATATCTGTATCATAAATAAATAATGGTAAAACCGAATTATCACTGCTTAGAGCATGAAAAAATGCATTATTATCATGAATGCGCAAATCTCTTCTAAACCAACAAATACTAATAGATTCTTTCATTTTTTACATTTGAGAAATCGAAGTGTTTCTACTTTTGAACCCACTATATCCGATGGTGATAAATATAAGTGCTGCTACAATATAAGCTGCCACAACAACATCTGCTGAACCTTTATCACTATTGGAAACGGCAATTGCAATAAGAGCCCAAATTCCGACGAGTGCAAATTCCCTTAGATTTCGAGTTAGAATCATTGCGATATTTAATAATCCTGCTACCGAAATCATTATAATTGCCCAGGTAATATCTGAAATTCCGAAACCATCCCACTGAATTTTTGTTAAATATGCAGCGATATCTGCGATGAATGCTACCGTAATCCATCCGCTGTAGAAAGCAAATGGCCAGTAAATAAGTAAATATCTGTGTAATGGTTGAAAATCTAATTCCATTCGAGTGTTGATAATTATCTTGATCAATGAGATTAATACAATAAGCATAATTCCCACAGATAGAAAAACATAATCATACAGCCACGCTACAACCCAAGCCGAGTTCCCGATGCAGGAAATAACAAACCACCATCCGATTTCCAAAACAATTGTATCATTATCTTCTTTTTTGGTAAAGAGCGATCGTCCAGTGTAAAGCACAAAACCAAATAGTGCGAGATAAATAATTCCCCAAATAGAGAATGCGTATCCGGCAGGAGTGAAGTAGTTCCAATAGGAGTCGGAAATGGTCTTCATGGTTTTACCATCAAAAGCGCCACTATTTGAAATATAGCTCATCACTATTGTAAATACTAATGCGATACCATTTGCAATCTGTAATGTTTTTTTCATAATATGATCTTTTTATATGCTGTTAGAGCATTTTCAAGCAGTTGTGAAACATAAATTTACAAAGATTAGGGTTGTTCTACAACAAAATCCTATTTTGCCCTGCTCTTTTTAAAGTACTTCATTGGAACCCATAACATTCCGAAGCATTCTCCGTCTTCCTTCCCCAGATGTTTATGGTGCATTTTGTGACCGCGTCTAAGTGCTTTAAAATATCTATTCTCAGAATTTCTAAGTACTTTAAAACGTTGATGAATAAAAATGTCGTGGATGAAGAAGTATGCCATTCCGTAGATTGTTATTCCTAATCCTACAAAGAACAATAGGCTGAAATTATTTTCCATACCTACAAATAGACAAATAATTCCAGGAATTGCAAAAATTAGAAAAAATGAATCATTTCGCTCCAAGAAATCTGTAGTCTCTTTTTTATGATGATCTCGGTGCAAAGTCCAAAGTAATCCGTGCATCACATATTTGTGTGTAAACCACGCAACGCCTTCCATTGCGAGAAATGCTCCAAGAGTGACGAGTATATTTGTTAGTATCATTTTTTATTATTTATGTATAAATCTTCCAGTACTTTCTTGCGATACGTAAAGATACCTTCTATTCGTTTTTTTACCAAAATAGCATGCGCTAGTGTTCCCAAAATCCCAAAGGGCATTTGATAATCTACGGTATCTTTCATAAGCACCCCATCCTTCATAGCAATAAACTCGTGTCTGTGTTTCCAAAGTTTGAATGGGCCTTTGCGCTGAATATCTATGAAATGTTTTTGATAATCAACTTCAAGAATTTCTGTTTGCCATTTTAGGGGAATGGTAAACAGAGGTTTTACAATATAATCAATGATCATATTGTTGTAAATTGCAGCAGGCAAATTTGTCAAAACCTTAAAGTCCATCTCTTTTGGAGTTAGCACCGAAAGATTTTTAGGATCTGAAAAAAAGTTCCAAGCATGCTCTAAATCTATTGGTAGAAACTGCTCAGCTTTATATTGATAGGTTTTCATTTTTATTTTTTTTGTATTCAAAGAAGTTGGATAATTTTATGATTTCAATAGAGGCAAAGTTCCAAGAAAACGTAGAGTTAACTACCCAACATTCTTAAGAAATTATATCTTCAACTACCCGATACACCTTCGGCGAACGCCAAAAAACGCTTGTTGTTATTTATAGCAAATTCATCTTGTATTGCACCATACTATTGACCATCAATCCAAATTTATGAGTGTTATTAATGCGTACGCGCTCTTCCATAATGCGAGATGCAGGCAGTCTTTTTATCTTTTTGAACAGTGAATAATAGTACACATACGCGAGGTAAACGCCGCCTTTGCAACAATTAGGAAGTAGCTTTATTCCTGCAAGTCCTTGTGCAAAATCAGCTTCAATTTCTTCTTCGATTTGCGCTTTTAGATCTGTTGTAAAATCATTAAAGTCGATTGATGGAAAGTAATTTCGACCTAGTATTTCGTAGTCATCTTTCATATCTCGAAGGAAGTTTACCTTTTGGAAAGCAGATCCAAGCTTCATTGCATAAGGTTTTAAATCATCGAATTGTTTCTTGTTCCCTTGCACAAAAACGTGCAAACACATAAGGCCTACAACCTCCGCAGAACCTAAAATATACAGATTAAATCGGTCTCTATTGTACTCGACAGTTTGCAAATCCATCGCCATACTGTCCAGAAAAATCGTAATCCAGTCAGTATTAATTTCGTACTCTCTTACCACATTTTGAAAGGAATGAAGGACGGGATTTGTCGAAATTCCTTCGCCAATTGCATCAAAAGTGTCTTGACGAAATTTTGCTAGCAAGCCTTCGCGGTCGTATCCTTCAAAGCTATCTACAATCTCGTCAGCCACGCGCACAAAACCATAAATCGAGTAGATAGAATTGCGAATTGCCGGACTCAAAAAGTAGATTCCAAGAGAAAAGCTCGTGCTATACCTTCGGGTCGTCATCTTGCTGACCTCAATGGACAAATTGTCATATAACTGCTTCATATCCTTTTTTTAAATTAATTTCTACTTGCTCAGCAACAATTTTTCCTGATATCAGCGAGGGCGGTACTCCAGGCCCAGGAACGGTGAGTTGGCCAGTATAGAAAAGGTTCTTGATCTTTTTATTTATTATTTTTGGTTTTAGATTTGCAGTTTGCATCAGCGTGTTTGCAAGTCCATAAGCATTGCCTTTGTAAGAATTATAATCGAGTTTAAAATCGTCTACGCAGTAACTTTTCTTATAATCGATATGTTCTAGAACTTTTTGACCAATTTGCTTTTCAAGACGATCAATCATAATTTTGAAATACTTCTCTCTCATTTCCTCGCTATCTTCAAGATCTGTTGCAATTGGCATCAGCATAAAAATATTTTCGTGCCCTTCAGGAGCAATATTTTCGTCAGTCTGAGAAGGGCAACATACGTAAAACAATGGTTTTGTTGGCCATTGCGGCTCTTTGTAAATTTCTCTTGAATGAACATCCAAATCTTCTTCAAAAAACAAAGTATGATGTTCAATATTTTTGAGACGTTTATTCAATCCTAAATAGAAAATTAGCGAAGAAGGAGCGAAGGTTTTTTTATTCCAATATTTCTCAGAATAATTTCGATCTTCTTCTTGTAATAATTTACTTTCGGTATGATGATAATCTGCCGAGGAAACGATAGAATCAAAATTGAGGACTTCGCCATTTACGGTAAGTCCAGTCGCTTTTCCATTGGAATGATTGATTTTAGTGACTGCAGCATTCAGATGAATTTTTGTTCCGAAGTTTGTAGCTACTTTTGCCATTCCTTCAATCACTTTTCCGAAACCTCCATCAGGATACCAAGTTCCTAATTTAAGTCCAGCATAATTCATCAAGCTGTATAAAGCTGGCGTATCTTGTGGCATAGCACCAAGAAACAGCACTGGAAATTCCATAAGTGCAACCAATTTTGGATCCGTAAAATATTTCTTGACGTGTTTGCTAAACGATGAAAATAACTCAAGCCGCAAAGCTCCAGAAATCACTTCATAATCTGCAAATTCTAATAAAGAAAGTCCAGGTTTGTAAATTAACTTCGACATTCCTACGTCATATTTGAATTTTGCATCGTCCATAAATTTCTGTAATTTCAAAGAACTTCCTTTTTCGATAGACTCGAAAAGCGCGCACAATTCTTCAAAATTTGCCGGAACGTGCATTGTTTCATTTTCAGGAAACACAATATCAAATGATGGGTTTAAAAGTTTAAGCGAATAAAAATCTGAAGGTTTATGTCCGAAATCAGCAAAAAATCTTTCAAAAACATCTGGCATCCAATACCAGCTTGGTCCCATATCAAAAATATATCCTTGTTCTGTTTTCATCTGACGCGCACGCCCACCTATCGAAGAATTTTTTTCGAAAATATGAACTTCGTGTCCTGCTTTACTGAGATAGCAAGCAGCACTCAAGCCAGAAAATCCAGAACCAATAATTGCAATGCGAGCCATAATTATTTATTATTTTGTACTTTTTTTTTCTTGAGATTCTGCTTGTTGCATTATAAATCGTCAATATTTTTGAGCCACTCTGTCTCCGAATCTAATTCTAAAGTTGAAATTAATTTTTCGCTTCCACTAATATATATCATTCCTTTCGGAAAACAATTTCTCACGGAATTTAGATACAGTTGCTGATCCACAGGAAAATTACTTTTTATAAAAAATGTAAGAATGGAATCGGGTTTAATACTATCAGTTGCTTGATGCAAGGTACTCAACGGCACATTTGCTCCCAAATAAATGACATTTTCCCCGCGATGTCTTAATATGTAATGTGCGAAGAGAACAGCAATTTCGTGAAATTCGTCTTCTGCTAGAAAAAGTAGCCACTTTTTCGCTTTGTCTTTAGGTTGTGGAAGAGCATCTATTGCAACAAGCAGTTTTTGTCTGATAATATTACTTATAAAATGTTCTTGAGCAGGTGGCATAAAATTGGCTGCCCACATCATTCCGAGTCTTTGCAATAAAGGATAGACAACCTCCTTAAAAGTTGTAACAATTCCGAAATTCTCTAGACAATGGTTCAACGTAGTTTCAAATTCCAGTTGCTTAAACTCTATACCTACAGCAATAAGTTGCAACACATATTTATGAGATTCGCCGCTGCCAAGTCCTTCATATTGCTGTTTTATCAAGTCTTGCAGCCGTTCATCTGTCATCGCACAAACGTCAGAAACTTTGTGCTTACTATCTAGAAGTGCCACAATATTAAGAAGCCTTCTCAGGTCATTATCAGAATAAGTACGAGTATTTCCGTCGGTTCGTTGCGGCGATAGTGCATTGTAACGTTGCTCCCAGATACGAATAGTATGAGGTTTAATTCCCGAGAATTGCGCAAGTTGTGCAATGCTAAGCTGGTTCATATTTTGTTTAACTTTTCACAAATATACTTAAACAAAGTGTATAAAAAAAAATTTATTTTGTTCCTTTGCGTCAGATTTTATGGATGCTTTATTTTCTAAAGTGTTCAAACTAACTTTTATTTTAAATAATATTAAACTGAATTCTTATGAAAAACATTCTTACCATTACAATGGTGCTTATTAGCTCATTGATTTTTTCTCAAACCAAAGACTATCAATTATCTAGTCATATTTTGGACATTAGCACAGGTCTACCAGCTCCGGGAGTTATGGTGAAATTGGAGAAAATGAAGGACAACGAAACGTGGAAATACGTTGATGAGAAAAAGACTGATACCAATGGCCGTATTCCTGACTTTTTGAAAAGTGGAAAAGACAATAAAGGAATCTACAGATTGACTTTTATGGTCGATGATTATTTTAAAGCGAAAAAAAAGAGTTCATTTTATCCCTTTATTGAAGTAGTTTTTCAAATAGAGGATGAAAATCACTACCACGTGCCAATCACTTTATCAGCTTATGGTTACTCAACTTATAGAGGTAATTAAGGTGAGAAATTTCATAAATATCGCATTCATTTTCATAATGATACTCGGTGTAGGGCAAAGTTTCGCACAGACTGAGATGCAGGAAAAATCTATTGAGGCCGAATTAAATTTCACAGCTCAGCTTAATTTTGATATCGCTTTGCAATTGATTCAGAATGTGAAAGCTGCTGCGAAATCCGCAGGCAGAGAGGTGAGCGTTGCCATTGTAGATGTCGCTGGTCAGACGATTTTATTGGCAAAAGGTGATGGCGTTGGCCCTCATAATACAGAGGCTGCCCGCAGAAAAGCATTTACTTCGGCATCGACAAAGACAGCTACTTTAAAGCTAGGTCGTGACGCAAAATTGACTCCTGACACACAGAATTTGGCAAATCTTCCAGAGCTTTTATTGCTCGGTGGCGGATCGCCATTGTACTACAAAGACCAGTTAATTGGCGCAGTTGGAGTTGCTGGCGGTGGTGGCGCAGAGGGCGATGACGCGTTTTCCAAGGCTGCGGTTATTCAAGAGCTGCATATTTCTGCGAAGTAATTTTTGGATAAAAACATATAATGTACTAAAGCTGAGGATTTTGATTTTCAGCTTTTTTATTTGGAGCTATTTCCGGCTTTTCTCTACAAATCCTCGCAAAAAAAGCTTTACTTCTAAGTGCCACAATGAGCTTCCGTTGGTCGCTATTGTGCCACAAGAAGTAAAAAGAGCTTTTTTAGGCTCCGGGTTTTCCGTTTCAATCTGGGCTAGGGGCATTAGTTGTGAAATCACGATTAGGATTACAGAAAGTCTAATCGCTTTTTTCATTGTATTGAAATCTTAAATTCTTTTATAAAATACCCAAATAAAGAAAGGGAACTACTTTCAAATTCTCATTAAAACAAAAAATCCCTTCTGCAAAGCAGAAAGGATTTTTATTTGCTTGATCTAAAACAAAATTATGGTTTTAAAATAATTTTTCCTTTTACGTGTCCTTCTTCACTTGCTTTTTGCGCTTCTTTAACTTCATTAAGTGGGAAAGTTTTGCTTACACGCGTTTTTATTTTACCTTCTTCGGCAAGTTTCGTAATTTCTTCAAGCTGCGAAGGATCTGGATGAGAAGACATAACCTTGGCAGTCACCTCAAATTTTTTCATTAATTCGTCATCACCTTTTTGAACTAATGAAACTAGAAAGCCACCTTTCTTCAAAACTTGATACGAATTTTTGTTTGTTTCCCCACCAACTGGATCAAAAACAACATCCATGTCTTTTACAATATCTTCAAAATTGGTTGTTTTATAATCAATGAATTCATCCACGCCAAGACTTTTTACATAATCTTCGTTGCTTCCCGACGCAGTTCCAATAACATAAGCGCCTTTTGCTTTTGCCAGTTGTGCAGCCATTGAGCCGACACCTCCCGATGCTCCGTGCACCAGAATCTTTTGACCACTTTTAAGTTTTGCTGTATCAAAAATTGCTTGATAAGCCGTCAAAGCACCCATCGGAATTGACGCCGCCTTATCGAAATCTAGATTCGTAGGTTTCAAACTAAGTTCGTCTTCTTTTACAATCACATATTCTGCATAACAACCTATAAGAATCTTGCCATATACTTCATCTCCTTTTTTAAACTGTTTAATTTCTCCACCAACTTCCGCAACAGTTCCGGCGAAATCAGCTCCCAGAATTAGCGGAAGTTGTAAACCCCAAAGTTTGCCTTTTCCATTTCGAATTTTGATATCGACAGGGTTTATGGCTGCAGCCTCTATTTTTACCAAAATCTCATCCGACTTCTGCTCGGGACGGTTTACATCTGTATAGTTTAATACGCTCTCATCTCCATATTCTTTAATTTGTATCGCTTTCATTTAATTGTTTTTTTGTGGTTATCTTCCTTTTTAAATTACATTGACATCTAAATTAAGAATTTGTTTTTGGATGGTCGAACCAAAATACGACATTAGCAATTTTGTAACACTTTCAAAATCACTAAAAACTCCAAGAAAATTTTTACTTTAAGGATCTTAAAACAACAAATCCCTTCTGCAATGCAGAAAGGATTTGTAAGTGGCGGTGGTAGAATTAATAAAAAACCAGATAGTCCACAGTATAAAATTTCAATTTTTTAAATTTGAAAGAATTTCCGATTAAAGATTAGTGCTATTATCGCCCCATTCGAGCTCTATATCTCTTTTAATTTGATCTATTCGCTGCTGAATTTGAGGTGAAACATCTTTGGAAAGTTTGTGTAATTCTCTAAGTTGGAAAGCATAATAAATACTGAAAAGACCACCAAAAAGGAAACTAAGTGCAATAAGAATTACGACACTCATTCCGGCAAAAAGTGGATTCCATAATAATAAGAATGAAAATATTGCGCCAAAAATTCCCAATACCAATAATCCGCTCCAACTGCGGCTGCCATATTTTTTGATATCAATTGCTAAACTTATAGCCGAAATTGAACGGAACAAAATTATAAATCCGACATAGAAAGAAAGGCTTAGCAGTGAAAGTGTCGGATTTGAAAATAGGAGAAAGCCTACGATTACGGTGATTATTCCAAAGACCAATGACCAACCCCAATTGCTCATTTGATTACTGTTTACAACAGAAAAGATGATTTCGGACAGTCCGCTAAGAATAAGAGATAGACTAAATAACAGTGACAAAGTTAGTAAAGAACCAAGTGGAGAGGTAAATGCGACAATGCTTACAATAACGAATAAAATGCCCACGATTAGCGGAATATACCAATGCTTGATCGAATTCTTGATTGAATTTAGAAATAGTGAATCCATGATATTTAGTTTTAAGATTGTTTTAATTCCTTTTAGAAACACTAATGCCCTTATTATTCGAAGGTAGGAAATTGTTATTCTAATTAAAAGTACAAATATACGATTGGTTCGTATCGATACGAACTTAAATTTGGCAAACTTGTGTTAAAGTAATTTTGTACTTTGGCAGGAGTTGGTTTATGAAGTTGTTTGACAATCGCTTACAAGATTTAACCGCCGAAAACAGATGGTCGCCAGCTGTTTACGCGGATATGCTTTTAGCTTTGAGAAATTTGATGTAAAAATGCAAATTTGTACTTATATTATCGACGATAAAGGGAAAGGCGCGTTTTTCTTGTGTCCCCCTTTAAGATATCATCTAACTAAAATGGTTTTTGCTCAAGTAGGTTTGAAGATTTTGGAAGGTGGAGCGGCAGATTATATAGAATATGGACTTGGATTTCAGCCGTTTTCTTGGTAGGGGGAAGGGTTGTAAGGTTTTCTGATTTTAGAGTTAACGATAGCTCCTTGCTAAACAAAATTGTCTTGTATTACGAAGATCCCTAGCCCAGATTGCAACGGAAAACCCGGAGCCCAAAAAAGCTTTTTGTACTTCTTCCGCTAGAAAAGCGACCAAAGGAAGCTCTTTCTAGCGGTAGAAGTACAGCTTTTTTTGCGAGGATTTGTAGAGAAAAGCTGGAAATAGCTCCAAAAAAAAGAGACCATCCTTTATGAATGATCTCTCCTTATAAATGATGTTATGCTATACTTACTTACGAATAATCAATTTACCTGTTTTAACAATAGTACCGCCTAAATTGCGTACGGTATAGATGTAAAATCCATTGCTTAGGTGGCTAACATTAACTTGTTCAATGCTATTTGTGACTACCACATTTGCTACTTCTTGACCAGTTATAGAATTGATAGTAATTGAACCATCGTTTAATTCGTCAAGGTTGAAATTTACTATATCGTTTGCTGGATTGGGAAAAATATTTATTTTTGAATCAGCTAAGTCTTGTTTTGGAACACTAAGTATACCACTTGGACGTATGTTATCAATACCAATCCAAGAACCTATTTCGGCAGTTGAAGTATAGAGTGAACCAAGCGCTCTTGTTTCACTGCTCGCTATACCAACTACATACGAATGCACAGGTCCTGGAAAAAAGATAGAGTACGTCAATGCAATAACTTCGGGGGATAAGTCAGACTGAGTACCACCATACCTTTTTAGACCTTGCCCGATTACGTATTTGTTTACGTCAATGGCACTTATCATAATAACTGCAGTATCATTGGGTTGAAGGTTGTAATTGACATCCAAAGTGAATTTTAAATGTTTGGTAGTAGAAGAAAATTCTTGATAAACATAAGAACCATAAACTCCATTTGGAAACTCTATGGGATTCGTTGAATTCATTACATTATAGGAAGTTGTTTTTAAATAACTCGTTCCGTCTGATGCTCCAGTTGTTACTTGCTCCACAGCGAGCATCGGAATACCGTCTTCATTGACGGGTGTTGCATAGTTTAAGCTTGTCCAACCATTAGGCATTCCTGATGTCCAATTTTCAAAACTAGGATTTTCAAAAGTAGGGTTTGGTTCTTGAGCGTTGATTGTAGAATTTGCGCCGAATATTAGCGCTAAAGCTAGAAAGTAAAATTTATTCATAGTGTTTTTTCTTGTTAAGTAATTTAGCGAAGATATAAAAAAGGATTAGAATTTCAGTTAGTAACATTGCTGCAAATGTCTAGCTGTGCTATTGATTGATTTTTCAAATTTTAATTGAATTTACAAAGCTTTTTTTGTTTTTTGTTCGTGATTTGTCTTGGTTAATTTTAATAAATCTCTTCTGCTATGCAGAAAGGATTTGTTCGTCGGGGGTGGCAGGATTATTAAAATCATGATCCTGAGATTTGGGTTTTTAGAGACAACCAAATCCTTTTGGCAGTTTTTCAAACTGCTAGGTCTTTTTTGTTTTAATCAAAACTTCGAGCAAGCTCGGTTTTGAATAAAACAAAAAATCTCTTCTGCTATGCAGAAAGGATTTGTTCGTCGGGGGTGGCAGGATTATTAAAATCATGATCCTGAGATTTGGGTTTTTAGAGACAACCAAATCCTTTTGGCAGTTTTTCAAACTG
>JBBSRP010000088.1:0-10990 GCA_038242935.1 Flavobacteriales bacterium | reverse complement strand
CCATATCAAACACGAGTTGATGAAAAACAAACGGAAATTCCAGCGATAACCAAAGTAGCTGAAGGTAAAAAATTAGAGGAAGAAGTAAATCAAATTACGTCTGATCTTGAAATGCTGATCGACATTGTTTCAAATTTAAAGATCGATGACACTTCGCACGCAACTCAGATTATTAATAATATTTCGTTGATTTTTGCAACTTTAAATAAAGTAAAAGCAGAAATTAAAAATAAATTAAGCACGCTTGGTGGTCAAGAAGCAAAGGCCGACTTTGCAGCACAAATGAAACTTATTGATCAAAGTATCGTCAATGCTATTGATCGCGCAAATACGCCTGATAAAATTGCCGAATCGCTCAATAAAATGTCCGTTCAGCTTGAAGATCTGGAAGCTAGATTCGCAGATTATGATGATTTTACTGATTTGATTATAGAAAAACGTGAGGAAATCTACACCGCTTTCGAAACCAAGAAAAATAGCTTAATTGAAGCTCGAAATAAAAAAGCAATTGCGGTTGAAAATGCTTCAAAAAGAATTTTGAAAAGTGTTGCTACAAAAGCAATGTCATTTAATTCGACCGAAGAAATTAATGGCTATTTCGCCTCTGATTTAATGATTTCCAAACTTCGTGATTTGGTAAAGCAGCTACACGATTTGGAAGATGTTGGAAAAGCTGAATCAATTGAAACCGAATTAAAATCGGCTAAGGAAGACGCTTTGCGCAAGTTGAAAGACAAGCAAGAATTATACGAAGATGGCGAGAATATTATCAAACTAGGGAAACATAAATTTGCTGTAAATAAACAGAATCTTGATTTGACGATCGTTTTTAAAGATGGGAAATTAAACTATCATTTAACGGGCACAGATTTCTATCAACCGTTGAAAAATGAGATTCTAAATTCAGGAAAAAAATATTGGAATCAGGATTTAGTTTCAGAGAATGATGCCATTTATAGAGGATCATTTCTAGCCTATAAAATTTTCAAGAATTACTCTACAGCCGCTTTAACGGCAATGACACAGGATCAACTTCTCGCTGTTGTTGCTGACGAAACTTCAAAAAATTATTCCGAAGGTTATATCAAAGGTGTTCACGACGCAGATGCTTTTGAGATTTTAAAAACTTTATTAGAAAAGCACAATGCACTAGGAATGCTCCGTTTTGAATCTAAAACTAGAGCTTTCGCACAATTCTTTTGGCATAATTTGGAAGCGGAAAAAAGAGAAACTTTAAATCAAAAGATCAAGTCGGCTGGAGAAGTTTTGGAGATTTTTCCAAATAGCAGTCAGTTTGACTATATATTATTAGAGCTTCAAAAAGAAGTGAAATCATTTTCGGAGGAATTCGACTTTGTCAGAAAAGCGCAGCTAGATGTAGAAAGCATTTCAGCGTATCTTTTTCAGGAGTTGATGCAAGACAATGTTTTTGTCACAAGTTTAAAGGCGAAACAACTTGTCGAAGATTTTGAGAAAATTATTGCTGAAAAGCACACAGATTTAAAATTTAAACAAGGAATTGAGAAAGCAAGTAATTTTGAGGCAAAATTACAGTTGGCTAAGCAATGGGTTTCATCCTATATCTCCGACTCGAAAGTTGAGACTGATCTTGAATATGTTTTTGAAGTGATTGCTCTTTTAATATTTCCGCACGAAAGTAACGAGAAGGTAATTTCGATCGATGCAGATGCTGAAATTTCAGATCTGTCGGGTTCGCATCCAACGATTGTCGATGGGAAATTCTTATTCAATTACCACCGTTTTATAAATTTAGTAGAGAATTACTTTGAGGTTGATGTTCGCGAATTTGAGAAGTTTAGAAATGAACGTCACCAACTTACAATACAATTAAAAGAAGATTTACGACTTCACGAATTTGAACCAAAAGTGCTGACTTCGTTTGTGCGAAATAAATTGATTGATCAGGTGTATTTGCCATTATTTGGAGATAATTTAGCAAAACAGTTAGGAAGCGCTGGTGAAGATAGACGTACTGATAGGTCAGGAATGCTATTATTAGTTTCGCCTCCAGGCTATGGAAAAACTACTTTGATGGAATATTTAGCCAATAGATTGGGATTGGTTTTCGTGAAAATAAATGGTCCTGCAATTGGGCACGAAATAACATCTGTCGATCCTGAATCTGCGACAAATTCTGCTGCAAGAGAAGAACTGAAAAAGCTGAATCTTGCTCTGGAAATGGGAAATAACGTGATGCTTTATCTTGATGATATTCAGCACTGCAATCCAGAATTTCTGCAGAAATTTATCTCCCTTGCCGATGGAACGCGTAAAATGGAAGGTGTTTTCAACGGAAACGCCAAGACTTACGATATGAAATCTAAGAAATTTTGTGTCGTAATGGCAGGGAATCCATATACTGAAACTGGTGAGAAATTTAGAATTCCAGATATGCTTGCTAACAGAGCCGATATTTATAATCTTGGTGACGTGATTGGAAATACTTCTGCCCTATTCGAACTGAGTTTGATCGAGAATTCACTTACCTCCCACCCACTCTTGACACAATTGGCATCGAAAAATCCTGAAGATTTGTATCCATTAATTCAAATGGCGACAACCGGAAAAAAGGAAGGATTTGAACTAAAAGGCAATCATTCTAAACAAGATATCGAAGCTTATATCGCAATTTTGGACAAAGTTATCAAAGTGCGAAATGTTGTTCTCAAGGCAAATTCTGCTTATATAGCCTCGGCTGCGATGGAGGATTCATACCGCGTCGAGCCGCCGTTTAGACTTCAAGGATCGTATCGAGATATGAATAAATTGGTGTCCAAAATTGTTCCGATGATGAACGATGCCGAGATTGAAACCGTTCTGCTTTCACATTATCAAAACGAGACGCAAACATTGACAAATGCTGCCGAAGCCAATCTTTTGAAATTCAAGGAAATGACAAAGATGATTACGGAAGAAGAAGCAGCTCGTTGGGAAAGCATCAAAGTTACATTCTTGAAAAACAACAAATTAAAAGCTTTTGGAGATGCCAATAATATGGCGCAAGTGCTGTCTCAAATGACCGAATTCACAGATCATATCGAAGGTATTAAAGAGATTTTAAGACAAGGATTGGAGAAGTAATATTGTTGAAATTAGAAAATTTTGCTGGTGCAGTTCGCTGCACAGGATTCTATAAAATCCTCCAATTAAAAATGGAGGCTATTGATACAATGATGGTGATGGACTATCTAAAACATCGTATATACCCTTCATTTGATAATAAAAGCATTGATACAAGAAGATCAAGAATAATCTATCTCGTCTATTGACAACATCAATTAAGTTTTGAATACTATTGAGGTTTTTACGCGCGTGCTAGCGCGAGCGTCCTCGCTCGTGCCTACTATGAAAATAAAACATTTCTGCTGAAGACAAATCGGTCTGTTGTCAAATGTCTAGTAAATAACAGTTTGTTTTGCTTATAGAAAGTTATTTGTCGAGTTAATACCTTGCGGCGAAAACTTGAAAAACTCAACTATTTCTTAGAAATATTTTGAACTTCTTCTTTTGAAAGTCGTCTTTTAAATTCCCATTGAGGCTTTTACGCGCGTGCTAGCGCGAGCGTCCTCGCTCGTGCCCACTATCAAAATAAAACATTTCTACCGCACTTTACCTCTAGAACAATTCATTTCATTTGACCAATAGTACTTCAACCGAAGATAAATTGCCCGCCTGTCGAATCTCTAGTAAAGAACACTTCGTCTTGCTTATAGTAAATTATGTATTGAATTGAAGTCTTTTGGCGAAAGCCTAAAATTTACTTGCAAAAATTTGATTATTTCTTAGAGAGACTTTCAACTTCTTCTTTTGATAATCTTCTTTTGAACTCCCACTGAGCGCCATTAAATTTTTCGATAAATCCGTAATTGTCTGATAGAACAAATCTCACGGCGCCATTTAGTTTAGCAGACTTTTCTTTGAATTCATTAAAATTAATTTCATCTTTCTCAATGTCTGAAAGTCTATTATCTATAACTTTGAATGTAAATTTCCCTGCGCCCTTTTCTTGATTATTAAAATGAAATGTTGGAGAAATAACTGTAACTATTCCAGGCGAATTAGCTTTAATTCTATAAGTAGCGGTAAAAGTAGTAGATGTCTGACCGTCTTTTGTAGTCGTTGATTGTCTCTTTTTGGGTCCATCTATGAGAGTAAAATTTGCCCCATTTAAGGTGCTTTCAGAATCTACTTTAGCTTTTATTTCAAATACCAATGTAATGGTTTCGTCAATTTTATAATGCTTTTTTTCGGTTTTTAAAATTACGTCCTGCCCGTAAAATAAGGTCGACACAAGAAGTATAAGTGCTGCGCTCATTAGTGATTTCATATTGTTGTTGTTTTTTCTGAATTAGGAATATTGACAACTTTTGCCAAGCTGATCTAAAAACTACATTAGAGCAGAAAAGCAATTATATCAATACATAACAATTTCAAAATGAGGCTTACCAAATATAGAATAAATAATGCTAAATCATAATATTAAGGAATAATTATTTCCTTAAGTGGAAAATGGAAATGGGATCAAAAATTGGAAAATTTTAGTCGAATCTTCCTGTAATTACTAAATAAAGTAAAAAAACCTCCATTTTCGCAATGGAGGCAATGATATTTTATGAAATTACCTCATCAAATAAATGTGAGCAATATAGCTTCAATCGAGGACAGATCGCCTTCTTGCTGAACGTGAGGTAATCAATACTCGGCCTTGCTTAACGATAGCATCAATTGAGCTATAGTCTTTTGGCGAAAGCCTAAAATAAAGAGGGCAGAAAATATAGATAATAATCAAAATACCTCAATCCAGCTTTAATCCTCCAGCTTTCCAGACAATTCTAATGTGCGTACTTTTTTCGAGCCTTGTATTACAACTGAAGATTTTACTCGAACAGTTTCTCCTTTAAGTTTTCCAGGATTCCAGTTGAGAGCTGTTGAAATTATCTTTGTCAAAGCTACTTTGCTGGCTTGATTTGGCGCATTTAAAACCTCAATATCAGTCAGCGACCCGTCTTTTTCTACAACAAATATTGCAGCCACTTTGGATTTGAGATCATTTTTAAATCCTGCTTCTACGTAATTTTTATTAATGTAATTGACTAATTTTTCATTTCCTCCTGGAAATTCGGGTTTTTGATCAACAGCTTCCAGACTATAAATCTTTTTATTCTCTTTGGTCTCGTAATTTTGCGAAAAACCATTTAACGAAAACACTAGAACTAATGCAGTAAGTATATTTTTCATAGTAAATATTTTTAAATTTAGGTTAATATGCAAATTGTTACAGCTCTAAAAATAATCTTTATCAAATATATTAATTTACAGGACAGCAATCAAAAAACTTTAAGCTCAAGCGCTGAATATAGTTTCCATTTTTAAAAGAAAATTCGGTATTTATTAACTTTAATTCAGCTGTTCTGCAAAAGTATCAAAGTCTCTCAGCAGATACTTTCTGGCATCTTCAGCGGTTTGCTCGGGAATTTCCTCCATAGGAATATGGCCAACTCCGGGATACATAATTAACTCTGAATGCTCTAAATCATCATTAAAACGCGTTCCTAATTCGGGCTTTACCCACGTATCTTTTTCTCCCCACATAATCAACGCAGGAGTTTTTAGAGTCTTTAACTTATCGTACTGACTAAAATCGAATTTGCTAACAACAGACAGAAATGCTTCTCTGTTGCCTTCGCGCAAGGTATAGTAATAATATCTGTCTACTACTTCGGCGGTAACTTTTGAACAATCGCCGTACACCTCATTTATAATTTTGCCGACCAAATATCGTGTCGTGAAAATTTTGAAATATGGTGCAATTCGAGATTGTGCCATTTTGAAAATAAACGGAGTTGTCTCTGGAATAAACGGATAACCGGCGGCATCAAGCAAAATCATCTTTTTGATCATTTCAGGATAAGTCGCGGCAAAATTCCAAGTTATATAACCACCGAGCGAACTTCCCGCCATAAAGCAAGATTCCACATTTAGTTTTTCCAGAAATGATTTTATAAAATTCACGTAGAAGTCTATCGAGTAATCATTGTTAGGATTTGGTCCGGTCAAGCCGAAAGCAGGTAAATCTAAACGAATTATTCGGAAGTCACCGTTTAGTCTCTCTTCCCAGCCATCCCAGGTATTAAGAGAAGCCGAAATACCGTGAAGCAAAACCAAAGGAACGCCTTGCCCTTCGTCTGTATAATGCACATCCATTCCGTCAATATTGATGAATTTGGAATTTTTGTTAGTAAATTTCTTTTTCAATTTCTCTACTGGAACATCTCGGCGAATCATAGCAATTAGCGCAATAGAAAATATTGAAGCTGTCGCAAGGAAATAATAACTAGATTTTTTCATTAGTTCAGAATAATTTTGAATTTTTTACTCTACAAAGCATAAATTGTGCCGACTGCCAATTAAACCTTTGAAATATTTATCTTGAATTTATAGAATTTGTTCTTTCGAAAGAGTAAAACTTGGCAATTAGACGCGGTAAATAATTGAATATAGATGGAATAAAAACTTTACTTAGGCGATTCCGCTCGATCTGGCCAAACATTTGGTAACTCCCCACTAAAGCCCATTTCGGGAAGATTATTAATTTCTACTACCTCTTCGTCGGATAATTGGAAATTAAATAAATCAATATTTTCTTTTATACGACTCAGATGAGTTGATTTAGGAATCACCATTACATCTTTTTGAATAATCCAACGAAGGGAAATTTGAGAAACAGACTTATTGTGCTTTGCCGCGATCCTTTCTAAAACTTCATTCCCAAAAACTTTACCTCTTGCCATTGGCGACCAGGATTGTACTACTATTTCCTTTTCTTTGCAATACTTCGTTACTTCCTGTTGCCAATAGCCTGGATGAAACTCAATCTGATTTATTGCTGGAATAATATTAGCGGTTTGAAATAATGCTTCTAAATGCTCTTGCCAAAAATTACTTATTCCAATAGATTTTATCAATCCATCAGATTTTAATTCTTCCATCGCGCGCCAAGCGTCCGCATTTGCTTTTTGCCAATTGGTATAATTTTTAGCATTCGCTGGCCAATGAATCAGGTACATATCAATATAATCCAAACCCAACTTATCGAGTGATTTTTGAAATGCTATTTTCGCTTGATTGTATCCCAAATTTTCTCTCCAAAGCTTAGTTGTAACGCAAATTTCTTTTCGGTCAACTCCACTTTCTTTTATTCCTTTGCCTACAGCTTCTTCATTTTTATATATTGCTGCAGTATCAATCAGGCGGTATCCAGTTTTTAATGCATCTACAACGGATTTCACACCGTCTTGATCGAGTAGTTTATATGTTCCGAAGCCTATAAGTGGGATTTTGTTTCCGTCATTTAAGAGTAATTCTTTCATACTGTTTCCTTTCTTTATAAAGTTAATTTTCTGATTATTGAAGACTTAAATCAACAAGCGATAAGATCGTGAATTTAGATGTGGAATTCTGTTATCAGTATTATAAAAGATGAAAGTTTATTTTGCTCTCATAATTTTTTGAGCAGTGACGTTTCCTGTCAGTACTGCAACATCCATATATCCTGGGAATTCTTGGACAACAAATAAATCAATGCTATGATCAGAACCCTACAATCTCCACTTTACTTCTACCGCTCGCTTTCTTACTAACCTTTATCTGTACTGGAATTCTTTCGGTCATTTCCTGCACGTGCGATATCACACCAACTTTTCTACCTTGATTGTGCAATCTTTCCAATGCGTCCATTGCGATGTTTAAAGTATTTGGATCTAATGAACCAAAACCTTCATCGATAAATAAAGATTCTACTTTCATTTTGCTGGATGAGAGCGATGCTAGTCCAAGTGCTAATGCCAATGATACCAAGAAAGATTCTCCTCCCGACAATGAATAAACTGTCCTAATTTCGTCTCCCATATCTAAATCTATTACTTGAAGTCCTAATGTATTTGGAATTCGTTCGATCTTATATCGATTAGTTAGCATTTGCAAATGAATATTAGCGTAGCTCAACAATACTTCCAAAGTATGTTCTTGGGCGATTTGCCTGAATTTCTTTCCATCAGAAGATCCTATAACGTCATTAAGTTTACTCCAATTATCTGTAATGGCAAATTGTGCCGAAATCTCTTTTAAGAGGCTGCCAATTTTATTTTTGTTAGCTTCATCTTCTTGAAGTTTGAAACCAATGTTTGCTTTTGCTTGTGTAAAATTTTCGTTCTGGGCTTTTGCAGTTTCAAAAAAATCTTTTAGTTCTTCGATTAGCCTTTCCGAAGGTCTTTTGGCTTGATGCGAGTCTAATATTTGTGTTCTTTCAAGCAGAATCGAACTTGCCTTTGTCCGCTCCTCTTCTACCGCATTCAAAGCTTTCCGCTCATCATCTATCCACTCAGAAGTGAAATTTAGTAACTCGTTTAAATCCAAAATAGTGAGAGACTTCTGTGATTTTTGATTGAATTCGCTTAACCAGTTTTGAATCTTTGCATTTGAGTTTTGAAATTCTATTTCAAATTTTGAAATATTAGACTTTATTTCTTTGTTTTGAGCTTCTGCAGAAGCTGAATCAACTTTATTTTGACTTAAAGCAACTTTTACATTATCAAATATTTTTTGCGCTTCCTCGACAGCATTTTGAAACTTCAGTTCCATTTGTTCTGCAGATTGTCCTTCAAAAATCGCAAGTCGTTCTGTTTTCAATTTTTGATAATCGTCTTCTTGCAACTTATGTAAATCTATCTTTTTAGAAAGTTCTTCTTCTAAACTTTTTGCTTGTAATTGCAATTGATTCAAAGTTGAAATTGCTACTGATTGTTGGCTTTTATTATGTTCTAATCTATCGGTATTCGCTTTCCATTCTTCAGAAAATCGAATTATAGAAGCTACAAATTCCTTTGGGGCATTTTTCCAATTTGTCATCCAATCTGGAGTATCGAAATAAACTGAAAGACTATTCTGAATCTCAGACAAATTGGTTTCTGTACGCGATAATTGTTTTACAATTCCTGTAAGTTGTTCTTTAAAGAGCGCTATATTACTTTTGAATTCTTGAATTTTAGTACTGTCGATATCGATAGTATCTTTCAACAATTCCGATTCAGATTTATCTTTGTCAAGTTGAGTCCTTTGAACAGTATGTGAATTTATTTGCAACTGCAATTCGGTTTGCTTGACTTTTAAATTCTGTATTTTTTCAATAAACCAACTTAATTTTTGATCGTCATTTTTATCTTGAGAATCTTTATAAATGACTAATGCTTTCCATTGTAATTTTTTATTGTCGACAAGAACTTCTTTTGTAGCAATTTCGTTTTCTTGCTTTGTAATTATTTTATTTAAAATTTTACAATCTTGTTCCACACTACTTTGTTTACCAAAAGTAGCGAGATAGGCTTTTTCATATTGTTGATATTGCTGCTCCAAGGAAGTCAGCACTTTTTCAAGCTGTGGATTGTGAGCAGTATAAGGATGTTCTTCACTTCCGCAAACAGGGCAAGGATCATTCTCAACTAATTCTGCTCTAAGAGTTTCCACACTTTCTGTTGCAGCCAAACGAGCTTTTTGCAGTAACTTTTCCGAAGTTTCTTTTACAATAAGATCTTGTTCTAATTGAGATTTTAGCTGTTTTAAATTTTCAGTTTTCAACAAAATATCGCTTTGATCTTTTCGCTGCTTTTCGCATAAAGCGTCATAATCTAAAGTAATAGTAGACAGTACATTCCATACCGATTGTGCTTCGATTGTTTGATTTAAAGAACGATCAGTATCATCTTTTTCAAGATTTAGTTTTTCTATCGGAAATAATAAAGCTTCGTCATATTTTAGATTGTATACCTTTTTTTTATTTTGATAATTATTTAAATGCTCCTCAAAAGCAGTTATTTTTGCATTAATTTCTAAATTGGAAACTTCTATTTTATCTTCCAATTCCTTTTTTTCTACCGCAGAAGCCGTAATAGTAAGTACGAATTTTTCGGCGTCAAAAAGTTTAGAAACAATAACATCCTTGTTTTCTGCAATTGTTTTTTTTGTAATATGCTTCTTTTGCCAATCTTGAATATTTTGTATCGCAGAATTAAGTACTTCAATTTCGAATATCTTTTCTATAAGCTGATTTTGATGATTTTCGAATTTCGTCTTTGCTAATTTCGAATCTGATTCAGCTATATTTTTTTGCTTTTCTCTTTCAGAAACCAAAGTATCTAGTTTTTTGGCTGTTGCCAAATTAGGAAGAGCTTCTTTCTGAATTTGAACAACTTTTGAAACATTCGATTCTTCTCTAATGAACTGAGAAGCTAGCATTTCCTTTTGGGAATTTAACTCTGCTATCGTCTTTTTAAGAACTTCTAAAAGCGACTTCTGTTCATCCAACTGCCTTTTATTGTAAATCAAAGCATCATTCCAAGTTCGAGTTGCTTGCGCCTGCTCTACTTCAATAAGCTTATGTTTTCGGACTTCGGCCTCAGCAACTGCTTCATTTGCTTTGTGCAAGTTTTCAACCGCAGATTCTTTACTTATTCCTAGTTGAGCGAATTGCTCGTGCCAATTTATTTCTTTTGTTAAAGCATCTATTTCTAGTTTGAACTGGTTTATTTTAGATTCTAAAATAGTTTGTTCTTCAAGAATTCCCACTACTTCTTCTTCAGTCAAAGTCGCAATTCCCTCTCTTCGAAAATTCAGATCTCTTAAAGTTTGCTCTTCGATGCGGTATTTTTCAAAGATCTTTTTTGATATTTCCGAATATATGTGGGTTCCTGTCAGTTTTTCCAGCAATGATGATTTTTCATCTTTACTTGCTTTCATAAACGCAGTAAAATCTCCTTGAGCTAGCAATACCGAGCGTGTAAATTGTTCAAAATTCAAACCTACCAAGCGTTCAATTTCTTTGTATGTCTCTACTTTTTTTCCTGGTAAATCGATTCCAGTAGAAATGTTTTTCAATGCGATACTATCAGCTTGCAAACTACCATCAGCCTTATTT
>JBBSRP010000087.1:0-11079 GCA_038242935.1 Flavobacteriales bacterium | reverse complement strand
CTTAATCAAAAAGGATATGAAGTAATTCGTTTTACGAATGAGCAAGTTCTCAATGACACTGAGCAAGTATTACAAAAAATATCGACAACACTAAATACTCGCGAAGATTTTATCGCCTCGGCTCCCCTCTCCTTTGGAGAGGGGTCGGGGGTGAGGATTTTCACCACCCGCCCAGACACCATCTTCGGCACTACCTTCTTAACCCTCGCTCCTGAGCACGAGTTGGTTGACAAGATCACAACAGAAGAGCAGAAAGAAGCTGTCGCAAAATATATCGAAACTACCAGTAAACGTAGCGAACGCGAGCGAATGGCAGATGTTAAAACTATTTCGGGAGTTTTTACTGGTGCTTATGCGGAGCATCCATTTACCAAAGAAGCTCTGCCGATTTGGATTGGTGATTATGTATTGGCAGGCTACGGAACAGGCGCGGTAATGGCTGTGCCTTGCGGAGACGATAGAGATTTTGCTTTTGCGAACCACTTCAAAGGCGCAGAAGGAATGCCAGAAATCACTAATATTTTTGCAGATATCAGTATTGAGGACTCTGCTTTTGGATCGAAAGAGGGATTTGTTTTGGCAAATTCTGATTTTTTGAACGGATTAGCTTATAAAGAAGCAACTAAAAAAGTAATCGAAGAACTTGAAGATATCGATCTAGGAAATGGAAAGATAAATTACCGACTTCGCGATGCGGTGTTTTCGAGACAGCGTTATTGGGGAGAACCTTTTCCAGTATATTATAAGGATGGACTTCCGCAGATGATTGCCAAAGAGCATTTGCCAATTCGTCTTCCTGAAGTGGAAAAATATTTGCCTACCGAAGATGGGAAGCCGCCTTTGGGGAATGCCACAGTTTGGGCCTGGGATACGGTTTCGAATACGGTTGTGGATAATAATCTTATTGATGAGCAAACTGTTTTTGCTTTAGAATTAAATACAATGCCAGGCTGGGCGGGAAGTTCTTGGTACTGGCTGCGTTATATGGATCCGCATAATACGGAGGAATTTGTATCTGCCGAAGCTGAAAGTTATTGGCAAGGAGTCGATTTATATATTGGAGGAAGCGAGCACGCAACTGGACATTTATTGTACTCAAGATTTTGGAACAAATTTCTAAAAGATAGAGGTTATGTGCATCAGGAAGAACCTTTCAAAAAACTGATTAATCAGGGAATGATTTTGGGGATGAGTGCTTACATAAATCGAATAGATTTACCAGAAAGTTTCGTTATTTCCTATCAGGATGGATATGGTAATAGTAGCGATGCTGGTGCATTCACCGATTTGTTTGTCTCCAGCCTAACTGCAAAGAAAATGCTTGATGGAGATAAAAGTGCGTTAATCAACTATTTTGAAAGTTATATTAAAACTAAATATAATGTAGACAATTACAGAACGGTCGTTGATCTTGTGCATTTTACTCGCATAGAATTAAATAAATTACACGTTGATGTAAGTTTCGTAGATATTAATGATAATCTCAATATTACTCAATTTAGTAACTGGAGAAAAGAAATTAAAGAGCCTAAGTTTATATATGAAGAAGATGGCAGATTTGTAGTTACTCGCGAAGTAGAAAAAATGTCCAAATCAAAATACAATGTTGTCAATCCTGATGATATTTGTAATGAGTACGGAGCAGACACATTGCGTTTGTACGAAATGTTTTTAGGGCCATTAGAGCAAGCAAAACCTTGGAATACAGCAGGAATTACTGGAGTATTTGGTTTCCTTAAAAAATTATGGAGATTGTATTATGACGATAGTGGTTTTATTGTAACTGCAGATCCTGCAAGTGCAGATTCGCTTAAATCATTGCATAAGACAATTAAGAAAGTTCAAGAGGATATCGAAACGTTCTCTTTTAATACTTCGGTAAGTTCATTTATGATTTGTGTAAACGAATTAACTGCTCAGGGTTGCCATAATAGATCGGTGCTTGAGCCGCTTGCAGTATTGATTTCGCCTTATGCTCCACACATTGCCGAAGAGCTTTGGAGTAGTCTTGGTCATCAAGGAAGTATTTCGCAAGTTGCTTTTCCGATTTTTAATGAAGCGCATCTGGTAGAAAATTCGAAAGAATATCCAGTTTCATTTAATGGAAAAATGAGATTTTTGCTTGAACTGCCTCTAACTTTAACCAAAGATGAAATTGAAGCAATTGTCCTTAAAGACGAGCGAACAATCAAACAACTAGATGGTCGAACTCCCAATAAAATAATTATAGTTCCTGGAAAAATCATCAACCTTGTTGGCTAAAAACAAAGGTTTTAGAAGTTTCTAGGACAAAGTGACTGATTTCTGCCCGAAAGATTCGAAATAATTTCTTTGGCAGAAATTTTGCTATAGAGAAGGTTCATTAAACACAAAATTACTATGATGTCATATTGGATTATTATTGGTATAATTATGCTTGCGAGTTGGGGTGTAAGTGCTAGACTTAAATCCAAATTTGAAAAGTATTCAAAAATGCATTTGCAAAATAATATGAGCGGTGCTGAGATTGCTGAGCAAATGCTTGCCGATCACGGAATTCGGAATGTGAAAGTGATTTCTACTCCTGGTAGATTGACCGATCATTACAATCCTGCCGATCGTACTGTAAATTTAAGCGAGGCAGTTTATAGTCAGCGAAATGCGGCAGCGGCTGCGGTTGCGGCTCACGAATGTGGTCACGCGGTGCAACACGCAACTGCTTATAGTTGGCTGACCTTAAGATCGAAACTTGTTCCAGTAGTTTCTGTAAGTTCAAATTATGTACAATGGATTCTGATCGCAGGAATCTTGATGATTAATACTTTTCCACAATTACTTTTGATTGGAATTGTAATTTTTGCAATGACAACTGTATTTGCTTTTGTGACTTTGCCAGTAGAATACGATGCTAGTAATCGTGCTTTGGTATGGTTGGAAAATAAGCGAATGCTAACCCAGCAAGAACACGCTGGAGCGAAAGATGCACTCAAATGGGCTGCTCGAACTTATGTAGTTGCTGCAGTTGGATCATTAGGAACTTTGCTCTATTATATTATGATTTATAACAGCAGAAGATAAAACAAAAGCAAAAAAAAATCGAAATAGTAATATTTCGATTTTTTTTTGACTTTATTTTTTAATTTTTCAGTGCAACCTTATCAGGATTGTAACCGATATAAGGAATTTCCATTTCATTAAAAATTACTCCGTATTCTTCAAGTTCTTTAAGAATTGGCTCGTAAACTTCTGGTGTAATTGGCAATCGAACTCCAGGCGTTGTAATCGTGCCATTCAAGATATGAATTGCGGCCATAGCAACTGGAAGACCAACAGTTTTGGACATTGCCGTATACGTTTGATCTTCTCCAAGACAAACCATTTTACTGTCGATCTGTTTTTCTACTCCGTCAAGGATGTATCCAAATTTATGATACATCACAATCATATCTTTATCATCTGGATCAAGAGTCCAGCTGTCAGCTAATATCTTTTGAAGCATTTGTGCTGGAGTAGCATCTTTAAGTCCGATTATTTTTGTTTTCGAAAATAAATCTAGCTCTTGAAGTTTTTCCCACATAATATCATCCTGCTGGATTCCTAATTGAAGTCTCATTTTGATTTCAACTGAATCTGTTGGGTGAAATGGTAAAAATAAATTTACAAATTCGCGGTTGCTCATAGTTCCCGAATGGTCTACGATATAAGTATCGTCGGTCATTCCTAATTGTACAAACATATTCCACGCTTTGCTATATCCTACTCTTCGGATTGTTCCGCGGTATAAAGTAAGGACATCATCAAGGCCATAAACGCTTCGATATTTGAGCGAATCTCTATTAGCATAAGCTTCAAATTTCCCGAAACCTTCTACTTTTAAAAACTCAGTACGTCTAAAAACTTTATGGTATGGAATGTATTTATATGTTCCTTCTTGAATAAATTTTGCTGCTCCACCTTGACCTGCAAGTACAACATTGCGAGGTGCCCAAGTAAATTTATAATTCCACAGATTATTATCAGATTCTGGAGCTACAAGTCCTCCACAGAAAGATTCAAATAAAATCATTTTTCCACCTTTTTCTTTTATTTCGTGAATGGTTTTCATCGCGCTCATGTGATCTATTCCTGGATCAAGCCCAATTTCATTCATTAAAATCAAATTATTTGCCTTTGCTTCAGCATCAAGACTTTGCATTTCGGGACTTATATAAGAGGCAGTAACCATATTTTTCTTGAATACGATACAGTCTTTGGCAACCTCGATATGAAGATGTGCTGGAAGCATTGAAATTACAATATCAGCTTTTGCTATTTCTGCTTGTCTTGATTCTTTATTAAATATGTCAAGTACAATTGCTGAAGTATTTGGATGGTCTTTGGTAATTTTTAAAGCATTTGCTAACAATAAATCTCCAACGGTGATGTGAAGTTTTTCCGATTCGGATTTTTCTAGCAAATAACGAATTAGTGATGATGCAGAACGGCCTGCACCTATTAGCAAAATATTTCTCATTTTTAAAAATTTGATACACAAAGGTAGCATAATTTTTAGGCGCAGAATAAAACTTTGATGTAAGACTAGGTTAAATAAGACAATAAGAACTAAATTTGTTTTCAATAGACAAATGGAAAAATGGACAGAAAGATTATTGCAACAGCAGCTGTTTTGGGAATGACATCAGTAATTCTGGGAGCATTTGGAGCTCATGCCTTGAAAGATTTGCTGCCCGCTGATAAAATAGTGACCTTCGAAACTGGCGTTAGATATCAGATGTACCATGCGCTTCTTTTACTGTTTGTGGGAGCGAGCAATATTCTTTCGGCGAAAGCCAAAAAATTTATATTTTATCTCTGCCTGATAGGCGTTCTATTGTTCTCAGGATCAATATATTTGCTAGCTACAGATTCGTTAAATTCTATCAATTTTAAAGCAATCGGTTTTATAACACCTATAGGAGGATTATTACTTATCATAGGATGGATTGTTCTATTTATTGATATTCTGCGAAAGCGGCAAAATTCTCTGTGAAACAAATCATATCTGAATTTAAATTTTTACTTTTGCGTTCATTACATATACACAACTTAAAGCATACATTATGGATAATACCGATCTTACCTCTAAATCTATATCGTTAGAAAGTCTGGGAATAAAAAATTCCAATGTTCATTACCAATTGACTCCGGGCGAACTTCAAGATCTTACTATTAAATTAGGGCAGGGAGTAGAAAGCTCTAGTGG
Organism: Flavobacteriales bacterium; assembly: GCA_038242935.1. Taxonomy (GTDB): domain Bacteria; phylum Bacteroidota; class Bacteroidia; order Flavobacteriales; family Flavobacteriaceae; genus Flavobacterium. Next base: position 5,858 of record JBBSRP010000087.1, on the reverse strand, counting down.
CGCTTTGGCAATTAATACTGGGGAGTTTACAGGCCGTTCTCCAATGGATAGATTTATTGTAAAAGATAGCATTACAGCAGATAAAGTTTGGTGGGGAAAAGTAAATATTCCTTTTGAGCCGTCAAAATTTGATGCTTTATATGACAAAGTGATCAAACATCTAGATGGAAAAGATATTTATGTAAGAGACAGCTACGTTTGTGCTGATGAAAATTACAGATTAAATGTTAGAGCAGTAAACGAAACTCCTTGGGCAAATCTTTTTTGCTACAATATGTTTTTAAGACCAGAAGAAAGTGAACTAGCAGGTTTTGCTCCTGACTGGCATGTTATCTGTGCGCCTACTTTTATGGCAGATCCTGCTGTAGATGGCACAAGACAGCACAACTTTGCAATTCTTGACTTTACTCGCAAAATTGCTTTAATAGGAGGTACAGGATATACAGGTGAAATTAAAAAGGGAATTTTCTCTGCTTTAAATTTCATTCTTCCAGTAGATAAAGATGCTTTGCCGATGCATTGTAGTGCAAATGTTGGTAAAGATGGCGATACAGCAATCTTTTTTGGACTTTCTGGAACTGGTAAAACAACTCTTTCTGCAGATCCAAAACGTAAACTTATTGGCGACGATGAGCACGGATGGACAAATGAAAATACAGTCTTTAATTTTGAAGGAGGATGTTATGCGAAGGTTATTAATCTTTGCAAAGAGAATGAACCAGATATTTTTGCTGCTATAAAAAGAGGTGCAATCCTTGAAAATGTAGTATTTAAAGAAGGAACAAATGAAGTTGACTTTGATGATGTTTCTATCACTCAAAATACTCGAGTAAGTTATCCTATTCAACATATAGATAATAATCAGCCAGGTTCAAGCGGAAAGAATCCTCGTAATATTTTTATGCTTACCGCGGATTCTTTCGGAATTTTGCCTCCAATCTCACAATTGACTCCGGGTCAAGCTGCTTACCACTTTATTTCTGGATATACGGCAAAGGTAGCAGGAACAGAAGCGGGAGTTACTGAGCCACAACCTAACTTCTCTGCTTGTTTTGGCGCGCCATTTATGCCGTTGCACCCAACAAAATATGCTGAGATGCTTAGCAAAAAAATGAAAGATGCAAACGTAAAAGTTTGGCTTATCAATACTGGCTGGACTGGCGGTCCTTACGGTACAGGAAGTAGAATGAAATTAAAATACACTCGTGCAATGATTGATGCTGCTCTTAGCGGAGATCTAGACAATGTGGAATTTGTAGAAAACAAAATCTTCGGTATTCATATTCCTACAGACTGTCCAAATGTACCAAACGAGATTTTAGACCCTCGTAATACTTGGGATGACAAGAATCTTTATGACGAGAAAGCTGTTGAGCTTGCGCAGAAATTTAAAGCTAACTTTGCAAAGTTTGAAGAATTTGCAAATGAAGAAATTATGGCTGGAGCTCCAAGAGCTTAATATCAATCTACATTATATAGAAAGAGCTACTTGTTTAAGTAGCTCTTTTTTTGTGATTTAAAATCTGAAAATTAGTCATTTTAGAGCATTTTTTTGGCTTTTATATTTTAGGAATGAGAAGGCTTTCGCCGAAAGAAACTATCAAGACCACCGTTCGATAGTAGAAGAGTACGTCTCCGAAGATGTTGCAGCAGACACCGCCTCTGACAATGAACCTTTTCTGAAAAAGACGAATCATGTGAAAAAGAGAAGAATTTTGAAGAAATAAAAAGTAAACTGAAGACGACGGTGAATCCGAAGAAGAAAAAAAGAGGAAGAGTCGGACATTGATGACCAAGAACCTGATGATGAATACGAAGAAACTGATTCTGCAAACCTCATAAAAAAAGAGCTACTTATGAAAGTAGCTCTTTTTGATGTTTTATAATAGGTAAAGTTCTCTTCAATAAATTCTTATTTGTCTTTTACTTCTTTATTTACTTTCAGGATATATTTTTCTAAAGCCATCGTCATTGATGGAGCTTCTGGAGAGGGCGCCATGATATCGACACGAAGTCCTAAGTCTAATGCTTCACGTTGTGTAGTGCTTCCGAAGACAGCGATACGAGTATTGTTTTGTTCAAAATCTGGGAAATTTTTATACAATGAACGAATTCCTGTTGGACTGAAAAATGCGATTATGTCATAGTATACATCTGCAAGATCAGAAAGATCACTAATTACTGTTTTGTAAAAAGTCGCTTGAGTCCAATCAACCTTAAGATTATTCAATACTGTCTGTGGCTCAGGACTTGATTGCTCGGATGCTGGTAGTAGAAATTTTTCATCTTTATATTTTTTAAGAAGCGGCACAAGATCAGCAAAATCTTTCTGACCCACATAAATCTTCCTCTTTCTATAAACTACATATTTCTGTAGGTAGAAAGCAACAGCTTCTGATTGGCAGAAATATTTTAAAGTTTCAGGAATTTTAAAACGCATTTCTTCTGCTACTCTAAAAAAGTGATCCACTGCATTTCTACTTGTTAGTATAATTGCAGTGTAGTTGTTGAGATCAATTTTTTGAGCTCTTATGTCTTTGGCGTTAACTCCCTCAACGTGTATAAAAGAACGGAAATCGATCTTTACTTTTAATTTTTGCTGTAGGTCGAAGTACGGTGAGTTCTCTACCTTAGGCTCGGGTTGTGACACCAAAATTGTTTTCACTTTCATATTTTGTTCTCTAATTCTAACTTTTTGTAAACCAATAATACATAAAATAGTAGGGAGCTATTTCCAAAGCGCAAAGATACAAAATAAAATAAAACAATTTACCACTTAGATATTTTTGATAGTTTTTCAAAGACGCGAGGTATATTAACACATTGGCTAACAGAAATATCACTAGAATTATTAAATAAATTGTAATGCTGAGGTTTTTATAAAAAAACAGACCAAAACTGACAGGAAGAAGAAGTAAAGCGAAGTATGTTCGGTAGGTAATCTTGCGGAGGTTGAAAACTTCGGCAAACTCTTCTATATTAAAAGTTAGCGCTACAATCTTGTCGATTAAAAATTTAATTAGCACAAAACTCGTCGTAAGGGTAAATATTCGCACAAATAAAACCCAGTCGGTCTTGCTTCCCATGCCTGCCGCACTAATAAAGAGTTGTATAAAAAATGATAGCGAAATCAACTGAAGTAGAAATAACAAAATATTGAATCCAGAAACAAGATTACTCGTCTCGCGATACACCTTAACATACTTATCAGAAATTCCTAATCGCAGAAAGTCGCCAAAACGCTTTTCGTAAATATTGCTGACAAGAGCTAATAGAATAAGCGACACAATAAAAATCAGTGTTGCCCAATCATTGCTCTCTACTTGCCGTGCGTGTAAAATCATTTCGTTCATCGGCTGCAAAATTACTAATTTTAAACTCTGTCCAAACATTATTTTTGGTAATCGGAATAATATTTATTTTAGCCAGAACGTTCAGATTTTGTATTATTTAGTCTGCTTAAAACTCTAACTGTTAGAGGAATTATAGTGTTTAATGCTGATGATGAGACACTTTGATTATTATTATATATTTATGAAGCGAAGTATCTTAAATAGTTTATTTTTGCCACAAATAGAATTTCAATGAACGATAGTGTTGTTATAATTCCAACTTATAACGAAATCGAAAATATCGAAAGCATTATTAGAAAGGTTTTTTCGCTTGAAAAATCTTTTGACGTACTCATCGTTGATGACAATTCGCCTGACGGTACTGCCGGTGCAGTGAGAAAGTTGCAAAGCGAATTTAATGGTAAACTATTTTTAGAGAATCGAGCAAAAAAAGCCGGACTTGGTACTGCCTACGTTCACGGTTTCAAATGGAGTCTAGCAAAGCATTATGAGTTTATCTTTGAGATGGATGCAGATTTCTCGCATAATCCAGAGGATTTGATCAAACTGTACGATGCTTGCGCTTTAGAAAATGCATCAGTTGCTATTGGTTCTCGTTATGTCACTGGAGTAAATGTTGTCAACTGGCCTCTTTCTCGTGTTTTGATGTCGTATTTTGCATCTGTTTACGTGCAAATGATTACTGGAATGAAAATTCACGACGCTACCGCAGGGTTTATTTGTTATAAAAGAAAAGTGTTGACGGCTATTAATCTTGATAAGATTAAATTTGTTGGATATGCTTTTCAGATCGAAATGAAATACCGGGCATACGCAAGAGATTTTCTGATTAAGGAAGTGCCAATTATTTTTACAGATAGAACAAAAGGTGTTTCAAAAATGAGCAATGCTATTATTACCGAAGCTGTCTTTGGAGTAATTACACTCAGATTAAAAAAATTATTTAATAGATTATAATAAGAATAAGATGGGAAAGGTTTTAATCAAAAATGCAAAGATTGTAAATGAAGGTGTCATTTTTGAAGGAGATGTATTCATAGATGGAGAATATATTGTTGAAATTGAAGAGAATATCAGCCCAAAATCTGGAGACTGTCTAGTTGTTGATGCCGAAGGAAATTTTTTGCTTCCAGGTGTAATTGACGATCAGGTACATTTTAGAGAGCCAGGTCTTACTTATAAAGGTGATATCGAATCTGAATCTCGTGCAGCAGTTGCAGGCGGAATCACATCTTTCATAGAGCAGCCTAATACAGTACCAAATGCTGTAACTCAAGAAATCCTTGAAGAAAAATATCAGATTGCTAATGATAATTCATTTGCAAACTATTCTTTTATGATGGGTGCAACAAACGATAATCTTGAAGAAGTTTTAAAAACCAATCCAAGAAATGTTGCAGGAGTAAAAATCTTTCTAGGTTCATCTACAGGAAATATGCTTGTAGATAATCAAGCAACACTCGAGAATATTTTTTCTAATACTAAGATGCTTATTGCTGTTCACTGTGAAGATGAAGCTACAATCAAAGCAAATCTCGAAAAATTCAAAGAAGAATATGGCGATGATATTCCTCCGGAAGCTCATCCGCTCATCAGAAGTGTTGAAGCTTGCTATATTTCATCTTCACAAGCGGTTGCACTTGCTAAGAAAACAGGCGCAAGACTTCACGTTTTTCACGTTTCTACTGCAAAGGAATTAGATCTTTTTACAAATAAAATTCCGCTAGAGCAAAAGAAAATTACTGCCGAAGTATGTATTCACCACTTATGGTTTTCTGACGAGGATTATAAAACAAAAGGAAATTTCATCAAATGGAATCCAGCGATAAAAACTGCAGCTGACAGAGATGCTCTGTGGGAAGCAGTTCTTGATGACAGAATTGACGTCATTGCAACAGATCACGCACCTCACACTCTCGAAGAGAAAAAATTACCATATCTCAATGCTCCTTCTGGAGGGCCAATGGTTCAGCACGCACTTGTCGCAATGCTCGAAAATTACCTTCGCGGAAAAATCTCTTTGGAGAAAATCGTTGAGAAAATGGCACATAATCCTGCAAAGTTATTCCAAATTGAAAAACGAGGATTTATCAAAGTTGGATATCACGCAGATCTTGTGATTGTAAATACTGCCAAACCTTGGAATGTTAAGAAAGAAAATATTCTTGCCAAATGCGGTTGGTCTCCCTTTGAAGGTCTAAACTTCAAATCGAGAGTAACGCATACATTTGTAAATGGAAATCTTGTTTACGCAAATGGAAAAGTAAAAGATGTTCGCAAAGGACAACGTTTGTTATTCGACAGAAAATAAAATGAAAAATATTTTTTCTATAATACTGCTTTTTCTTCTTTCTATCAGTTGTAATTCACATGGCGTTAAAAAGCCGGAGAATCTGATAGAAAGAGAAAAGATGGTGGATATAATTTACGATTTGTCAATTCTTGAAGCTGCAAAATCTCAAAAGCCGATCGTTCTTGAGCAGTATAAACTTCAATCAACTAGTT
>JBBSRP010000086.1:0-11111 GCA_038242935.1 Flavobacteriales bacterium | reverse complement strand
TGATCTCCGGTGATTTTATGTTGCTCTATTCCTTTTTTCCAGGCTGCGGCATTTTTGTCCATAGACAGAAAGATATATTTTACGTCTGGATCTTCTGCTTGCAGTTCCTTTATTTGCGGCATTGCTTTTACACAATCTGAACACCAAGAGGCCCAAACTTCGATTACGATATTGTGACCTTTGTGTTTGTTTAAAATTTCAGAAAACGGAACTTTTTTTCCGTTCAGGCTCACGACTTCGTGCGAAAGTGCTTCAGCTGAAAACGACTCTTTTTCTACTTTCTTTTGGCCGCAGCCAAAAATAAAAAATGCTACAAAAACAGATAATAAATATTTCATTTTAGTTGTCATATTAAAATTTCGAATAAATTAACTCAATACAATTTTTGGATCTAACCATGCGTAGATAAAATCTACAAGAATATTAATCACGACAAATGTAGTAGCAATCACGATAACCGATCCCATGATTACCGGTAAATCAAGATTATTCAAGGCTTCCACAATTTCTTTTCCCAATCCATTCCACCCAAAAATATACTCCACAAATACAGCTCCTGCAAGCATCGATGCAAACCATCCAGAAATAGCGGTAATCACGGGGTTCATTGCATTCTTGAGCGCATGACGCCATATAATCTGAAACTCACTTAGTCCTTTTGCTCTGGCAGTTCGGATATAATCCTGACTTAAAGTTTCTAATAAGGAATTTCGCATCAACTGAATTACAACTCCCAAAGGGCGAATTCCTAAAACTATTGCGGGCAAGATTAGATTTTTCCACTGGATATATCGTCCATTTCCAAAATTATCAACTTCATAAAGGCTTCCAGTCATATTAAGATGGGTGTACTCGTGCAATAAAAATCCAAAAATCCAAGCAAATAATATAGCAGAAAAAAACGACGGCACACTCATTCCTACCGAACTAAAAAGCGCAATAAGACGATCTAACAATGTATTCTGATGCAATGCTGAAACGATTCCTAGCAATATTCCGATGGCAATTGCAATTGCAATTGCAACAAAAGCTAGAATAAAAGTGTTGGGTAAAGTATTCGCAATAATAGCCGAGACATCTTTACCACTTTTGCGAAAGCTTTCTCTTAGATATGGAGCTTTGAGTGCCAATATATAATTTTGAATATGTAATAATTCTGCTGCGTTGTATTTTCCTTCTTTTAGAAAAGTATAATCGTCGGGATTCGTACTGTGCAGTGAAATAGGAGAGAGGTCATTGATATAATACAAATATTGCGTTGGCAGCGATTTGTCAAAACCGTATTTCTTTTTCACCATTGCCAACTGCTCTGAATTTTCATTCTGATCGAGCATCATCCTTGCTGGGTCGCCCGGAAGTACATTAAAAAGAAAAAAGATAATGGTAATAACCCCAAAGAGAGTTAGAATAGCGTAACCAATTTTATAGATTAGATATTTAAGCAACTTCCTTTAGGTATTTAATTTTTTTTTAAAAAGATTGGTTTGTGGGAACGTTTCTTTTTCTTCTGAAAAAATCGAATTTTAACGGCTACAAACATAATAATTACGGCAAACGCCAAAAAAAGACATCCAAATACAATATGAAAGGTATTGCCTAAGAAGGGAGATTCCCAAGTAGCAAATTTAAAAAGCATCGCATATCCTAAAAATAGAACCAAGAGCATTATCAAAATAATTTTGAAAAAATGCTCTTTGATATATTTCTGAATTTCTTGATTTACCAAACTCATAAAATAAAGAATTACTTATAAAACTATTAAATCAATATTACAACTTTAATTTGTTTATATCATTATAATGCACTTTTTGTCCAATGACTCCATTGTTAAGAATTACAATACTTGGATTTGCTCTTTCTATAGTTTTTAATGTTGTAGCATCACAGAAATAATAATCGAAAGTAAGATTGTATTGTTTTTTGATAGCAGCAATTTCGTCAGATCCAGAAGCAGTCATTCCAATTACTTTATAACCTTTAGCTTTTGCTTCTTGATTAAGTTTTTCTAGCAATTTCAAACCATCTTTATTTGCCAAAGCAAGATCATAAGATACAAACATCATCAATTTAGGCTCGGCAAGCATTTCCTCAGTATAGTCAAAGTCATCTTTTTCTATAGAGAAATCGTGAATAGCAGGCACAAATCCTTGGCTAATAATTTTATCTTCTCTACTTACAAAGGTTGCTCCCTCAGGAATATCCATCAATTGCTTATCTGTAAATTCGGTATTTGTTCCGTTTACATCATAAACAAAAATCATTTCCACGACACTTTTTGGCGCATCTTCAGGAATTTCCATTCCTTTAGAGATATTTGTTCCTTCACTATAAGCTCTAAAATCTTTGATTGGCAAGTGGCTTAAAACCCAGTAACCCATAAAGATGCAAAGCAATAACGCAACTGCAACAATAATGGCGCGTGTCTTTTCGCTAAATAATGGTTGGATAAGTTTTATATTAATTAGAAGAATAAGAATTAATACCAGAAGTACAATGTCTTTTGAGAAACTTTGCCAAGGTGTAAGCGGTACAGCATCTCCAAAACATCCGCAGTCTGTTACTTTATTAAAATAGGCAGAGTAGAAGGTAAGGAATGTAAAGAATACAATCATAAGAAGCAGAAGCCATACTGTAAATTTTCTTTTGAAACCTACAAGCAGCATCACTCCCAACAACACCTCGATAATAACTGTTACTACAGCTACTGCAAGCGCAAATGGCATTAGAAATGGAATATTTAAAACGGTTTCACCAAAATATTCTTCCAATTTAAAAGCAAATCCTACGGGATCATTTAGTTTTACAAGTCCCGAGACGATAAATAAGATTCCAACAAAAATTCGACAAAAGTTAGTTATTATAGACTTCATAGTTAATTATCTTGGTTAAATTTCATTAATATTAGAGAAAACACTGCATAATTTATCATATCTTGATAGTTGGCATCAATACCTTCGGATACTAATGTCTTACCGTTGTTGTCTTCAATTTGTTTTACGCGAAGTAATTTTTGCAGAATCAAATCAGTTAGTGAACTTACTCTCATATCGCGCCAAGCTTCACCATAATCATGATTTTTGGCAAGCATCAGTTCCTTTGTGAGCGTAATTTTTTGGTCGTATAAAGCAATTGCTTTTTCTGCACTTAAATCTGGCTGAGATGCAACCCCTAGTTCTAGTTGTATCAATGCCATCACAGAATAATTGATTATTCCAATAAATTCACTAGCTGCATCATCCGCTATTTTCTGAACTCCATTTTCTTGCAATCCTCGTATGCGCTGGGCTTTTATGTAAATTTGATCTGTAAGTGAAGGCAATCGTAAAATGCGCCACGCACATCCATAATCGTGCATTTTTGAAAGGAATAAGCTGCGGCAAAAGGTGATTACTGCATCATATTCGGCAGAAGTACTATTCATTATTTAGTATATTTGTTCTGAATTTTTTCAAAAATAAGAATAATTTCGCCAATACTAGTAGGCATTACTCAATATAACGTTTGAGGCAACATTTCTACAGTAATTAAATCAAAATACACCATAATTATAATGACGATAAACTGTAAAGGACAATTAATTGATCTATCTGAGCCAAAGGTAATGGGAATATTAAACGTAACTCAAAACTCATTTTATGATGGCGGAAAATGGAATTCGTTGGAGAAAATTCTTGAGCACGTCGAGCAAATGATTACTGATGGAGCCACATTTATAGATGTTGGTGCTTATTCTAGTAAACCAAATGCCGAATATATGAATGAGCAGCAGGAGCTAGATCAAATTTTTCCTGTAATAAAATTATTAATCGAAAAATTTCCTGCGATTTTAATTTCAGTTGATACTTTTAGATCTAAAGTTGCTGAAGCTTGTATTGCCGAGGGTGCTGCGATGATAAATGATATTTCTGCTGGAAATCTAGACGACGAGATATTGCCAACAGTCGCCAGATTGCAAGTTCCTTATATTATGATGCACATGCGCGGAACTCCGCAAACAATGCAATCACTTACAAATTATGAAAATTTGATAAAAGAGATTTTGTTTTACTTTTCCGAAAAAATCTCAGAAGCCCGCTCGCTGGGAATCAACGATATTATTATAGATCCAGGCTATGGTTTTTCCAAAACACTTGAGCAAAATTACGAATTACTGCAGCAATCAGAACTTTTGCAATTGTTGGAATTGCCAATTCTAGTGGGTGTCTCGAGAAAATCGATGGTCTACAAAGCACTTGCGTGTACGGCCGCCGAAGCATTAAACGGAACAACTTTTCTGCATGCAATCGCTTTGACAAAAGGAGCTTCTATTTTACGAGTGCATGACGTAAAGGAAGCTGTACAAACTGTAAAATTGTATGGTTTTTTGCAGCAGAAATAATTATTATTGATGGTGATACGGCTCATTATTCAAAATCGTAAAGCTTCGATACAGTTGTTCTATCATAAAAAGACGAACCATTTGATGCGAGAATGTCATTAGCGAAAGCGAAATTTTGCTTTGAGCTTTTTCATAAACTTTATCCGAAAATCCATAAGGGCCGCCAATTACAAATACGACAGTTTTTAATCCTGCATTCATTTTCTTTTGCAATTCAGCCGAAAATCCTACACTGCTAAAACTTTTTCCATTTTCGTCAAGTAAGATCAAATGATCAGTAGGTGAAAGTTTGGACAACAAGAATTCGCCCTCTTTTTCTTTCTGCTGAGCCTCACTAAGATTTTTCACGTTTTTTATATCTGGAATAATTTCCAAATCAAATTTTATATAAAAAGACAGCCTTTTCGTATAATCGTCAATAAGTGATTGCAGCGATTTATTGTCAGTTTTGCCAATGGCGATGAGTTTAATATTCATAAAATGACGGTTTGAAATTTGTGTAAAAGTATAAAAATGAAGAGTGGTTTCTAGAAGAGTTTTGTTGAACTTAGAATCATTCTCGATTTTTTTTGGAGCTAATCCTGCTTTCCATTCCAAGCTTTTTTGCCATAAGCCATTTTTGTAAGCAGCATAAAGAGCTTCCTTCGGTCGCTTTTCTGCTGCAACAAAAAATTGACTTCTGTCTGCAAAAGGCTTTGCTTCGCCAGTTCGCTTCGCTCGGGTCCACTTCAATCAGGGCTAAAACGTTTTCATTCTTTCACATATTTTTTTATTGAAAAAGATGCAAAAACTATCTTTCTGCTTATAATGTCGACTCGAGGAAAAATTTTAGGTTCAGTATTTTTGTACTATTTTAGCAATTCAAACTAGAAGTATGATTTCACAGCAGCAATTTGAACACGAATTAAACCTAATAATAGCAAACGGAATAAGAGAAGACGTAGGAGAAGGCGATCATAGTTCGCTAGCGTGTATTCCGGCTGACGCCCAAGGAAAAGCAAAACTTCTCGTTAAAGACGAGGGTGTAATTGCCGGAGTCAATTTTGCCGAAAGGCTTATAAAATATGTCGATGCAGATCTTAAAATGGAAATATTCATAGAAGATGGAGCTCACGTAAAATATGGCGATATCGTTTTTCATATAGAAGGAAGATCACAATCTATCTTGAAAGTGGAGAGATTACTGCTTAATTCTATGCAAAGAATGTCGGCAATTGCAACAAAGACAAATTTCTTTGTTGAACTTCTTAAAGGTACCGATACCAAAATTTTAGACACTAGAAAAACAACTCCAGGAATCCGTGCTCTCGAAAAATGGGCTGTGAAAATTGGTGGCGGAGAAAATCATCGTTTTGCACTATACGATATGGTTATGCTGAAGGACAATCACATTGACTTTGCTGGTGGAATTGGGAAAGCCATCGAGAAAACAAAACAATATCTTTCTGATAATAATCTTGATCTTAAAATTATAGTAGAAGCTAGAGATTTGGACGAAGTACAGCAAATTCTGACTGCTGGCGGAGTTTATCGAATTCTTCTTGACAACTTTGATTATGCAACAACAAAAGAAGCGGTTGCGTTAATAGGCGATAAGAGTCTGACCGAATCTTCGGGAAACATAAATGAGAAAACTATTAAAGCATATGCCGATTGCGGGGTAGATGCTATTTCCTCAGGAGCACTGACTCACTCAGTTTATAATATGGATTTGAGTCTAAAAGCAATTTAAAAAAAGTACTTTGTCACAAGAAATAGAAGAGCAGTTAGAGAAAATACCAGTGGTGCGAAATATTGCAAAGTATTTTAAAACTATTGAGCTTCCTGGTTTGGAAGGACTTACTCTATATGAATTACTTGAAATTTATATTTTGGGTATTATAGAAAATACCGTCACCTACAAGGCTGGCTCGATTGCGTTTAGTTTTTTTATGGCACTATTCCCCTTCGCGTTATTTATACTAAATCTTATTCCGTTCATTCCAATTGAAGGTTTTCAGCAAGATTTTCTAAAGTTTGTAGAAGAAAGTGTTCCGCCAAACACCTATGGCGCAATTGAATCTATAGTTAATGATATCTTGAATAACAGTTATCAAGGACTTCTTTCTACAGGTTTTCTGCTATCGATATTCTTGATGGCAAATGGATTAAACTCCATTTTAGGTGGTTTTGAAACTTCACAGCACGTTATCATTAAAAGAGGATTCTTTAGACAGTATTTTATTGCGGTAGGAATGTCGCTTCTTATTTCACTAATATTAATCGTGACAGTTGCAGCGATTGTAATTTTTGAAGTTTTTATACGAAGTATTCATTTACAAGATGTCATACAGGTCAATATTGACTTAATAGTGATCGTGCGATATGTTTTTGTCATTTTGATGCTTCTTATCACAACGTCCATTCTGTTTAAATTTGGTACTACACGTACAGGAAAAAGATCATTCATTTCTGTAGGTTCAGTTTTTACCACTGTTCTTGTAATAATAACATCTTACGTATTTGCAGCATGGGTAATTGGTTTTTCTCAGTATAATGAACTTTACGGATCTATAGGGACTCTCCTAGTAGTAATGTTCTATATCTGGATTAATTGTATGATTCTTCTATTAGGATTTGAACTTAATGCCGCCATAAATACGGCGAAAAGAAAAAAACTTTTTACCTAATGTCGATACATGGAGCTTTTTTGCTATTTTTATAATGCATCTAAAAATTAAATCTATGTTTCGCTCTTCTTTATTAACGGTTTTTTTATTAGTTTTCGCAGTAGCTTTTTGTCAAAAGAATACAGTTGTAGGACATTGGAAAACGATAGACGACAAGACAGGAAAGGCATTGTCAATCATAAAGATTTACGAAAAAGATAAAATTTTCTACGGAAAAGTTATCGATATTTTAGATCCCAAAGGCAGAAATAAACTTTGTGAAAATTGTCCTGGAGACGATAAAGGAAAACCTTTTTTGGGACTTGTAGTGATGAGCGGACTTAAAAAACATGGCAAAGAATATTCTGGCGGTAAAATCTTGGATCCATTAAATGGAGACTTTTACAAATGTTATATAACTCTTGAGAACGACGATAAACTAAAAGTTCGCGGTTATATTGGTTTTGCAATATTTGGTCGAACACAATATTGGTATAGAGCCGACGATTCAAAACTCTAAAATCCCTGCTCAGGCATCTATGAAAATTATAAGCGATAAAGTATCTTTGTAGTTCATGCAAAAAACAATCAATGCATTATTTTGTTGAAGTCATAATTCCTCTTTCGTTAGCGAACACTTTTACCTACCAAATTTCTGAAACCGAATTCAACTTCATTCAGCCCGGAATGCGTATCGCTGTACCATTTGGAAAGTCAAAGACTTATACGGCACTTGCACTTTCAAAGCATACTAAAAAACCTGAAGATTTTGATATAAAGGAGATAATAGAAATTCTTGACGAAAAACCAAAAGTCACAGATATTCAATTGAAGCATTGGCAGTGGATAGCCAAATACTATATGTGTTCTATTGGCGATGTTTACCGCACGGCAATTCCTTCAAGTTTAATATTAGAAGGAGAAACAATCGTAACACTTTTGGCCGAAATATCAGTCGACGAATCTACATTGTCAGATCACGAATATTTGGTTTACGAAGCACTACAGCAACAGCCTAGCCTGCGAATAGATGAGATTATAGCTATTTTAAATAAGAGAGATATATTTCCAGTAATTCAAAGTTTAGTTACCAAGAAAATAGTGGGAGTAGGGGAGCGAATTGTTGAGAGATACAAAGCGAAAAAAACAAAATTTGTCCGTATAAATACGATTTTTTCAGATTCTCAAGGTTTGGCGGCGCTTATGCAAGAACTAAGTAAAGCCGAAAAGCAGCGAAATGCCGTTATGACGTATTTTAAACTTGCAGCTGGAAATACTAAGCCTATCAAAACAAAATTACTGTCTGAAGCTGGAGATATAAGTGCGTCGGTTATAAAAGCACTTGTTGATAAAGAAGTATTCGAAATTTATTATCAAGAAGAAGATCGAGTGATTTTTGCAGATTCCACGTTAGAAGCGCCTTCTTTAAGCGAAGTTCAACAAAAAGCATTTTCAGAAATTCAGAATTCTTTTAAGGAGAAAAATGTCTGTCTATTGCACGGAGTAACGGGGAGCGGAAAAACAGAAATTTACATTCGGCTCATTCAAGAATATTTAGACAAAGGTAATTCGGTTTTATATCTGTTGCCAGAAATTGCATTAACAACACAATTAGTAGGAAGATTGGTAAAACACTTCGGAAATAAAGTTGCTGTATTTCATTCAAAATATAGTAATAATGAACGAGTTGAGGTTTGGAATCAAGTTTTAGAATCGTCTTCTACTGCGCAAGTTGTGATTGGAGCTAGATCTGCTTTATTCCTGCCATTCAAAAATTTAGGTTTTATAATTGTTGATGAAGAGCATGAGCAAATGTTTAAGCAGCAAGAGCCTGCGCCTCGATATAATGCTAGAGACGCCGCAATAGTTTTGGCAAATATGCATAAATCAAATGTTCTTTTAGGATCCGCGACGCCAAGCGTAGAAAGTTACTACAATACGCAAATAGATAAATACGGCCTGGTCAACTTAAAAGAACGTTTCGGTGAGGTTCAAATGCCAAAAATCGAAATTGTAGATTTGAAAGACAAGTATTATAGAAAAGCCATGAAAGGTCATTTCAGCGATACTCTTTTAGAATATATTCAAAATAGTCTTGATGCTGCGGAGCAAGTAATTCTTTTTCAAAATCGAAGAGGATATTCGCCAGTAATGGAATGTATGACTTGCGGACACGTGCCACAATGTAGACAATGCGATGTTAGTTTGACCTATCACAAAGTACACAATCATTTGAGATGTCATTATTGTGGGTTTACGATTGCCAAACCTTTAAGTTGCCACAATTGTAGTAGCCCACATTTAATTACAAAAGGCTTTGGTACAGAACAAGTACAGTTGGAATTAAAAGAATTATTTCCAGATGCAAAAGTAGCGCGTATGGACCAGGATACGACAAAAGGTAAGTTTGGTTTTGATAAATTGATTGACAGTTTTCAAAATCGTGAATATGACATATTGGTAGGAACTCAAATGGTCGCCAAAGGACTCGATTTTGCGAATGTGAGTTTGGTTGGAATTATGAATGCTGACAATATGCTGTACCATCCAGATTTCAGAGCTTTTGAAAGAAGTTATCAAATGATGGTACAAGTTGCTGGGCGTTCTGGCCGGTCTCATAAGCAAGGAAACGTGATTATTCAGACCTACAATCCTAAACATGCAATTATTGGTCAAGTTGTTGAAAGCGATTATTTAGCAATGTATAGTGATCAACTTTACGATCGAAAAATTTATAACTATCCTCCGTATTATAAACTCATTCGGTTTACACTAAAGCACAAAGATTTTGAGAAACTGAAAGAAGGATCAACGTGGTTATATCAAGTGCTTGTGCAAAATTTGGATATACCAGTGTTAGGTCCCGAGGAACCAGCGATTAATAGAATTCGAAATGAGTACCTCAGAACAATTCTTATCAAAATACCAGCACATTATTCTTTAGACAAAACAAAGACTGTTTTGGGAAAGATATTAAAAAGTTTTGAAGCAATTGCGCAATACCGTTCGATAAAAGTAGTAGTAAATGTAGATCCTTAAATACTATTCAGTTGTTAAAGCAGCAACTAATTTATCTTTCTTATTTCGGCTTAGCGGAATCTTTGCTGAACCGATTTCTGCAAATTTACTATTGAAGCGTTCTACTTTTTCTATATTAATGATATAGGATTTGTGAACTCGTATAAAACGTGTTTCAGGAAGATCTTCTTGAAAAGCTTTCATAGTCGAAAGTACAAGATGAGTTGCATCCTCAGTTACTACTTTTACGTAATCGCCAAATGCTTCAATCCATTTAATCTTGGAAGTAAAAATTTTTAATTTTTTAAGATTACTTTTAATAAAGATATGCTCGCCCTCATCGTCGCTATTCTCGCGTTTCATTGAGTGAAACTCCACAGCTCTTTTCACTGCGGCATCAAAGCGTGGAACAGTTATCGGTTTTTGCAGATAGTCGGTAGCGTCATAGTCAAACGCTTTTACAGCATATTCGGCTTTAGATGTAATAAAAATAATCTGCGGCTTCTCCTTTAAGCCATCTATAAAGTCAAAACCATTAATTACGGGCATTTCTATATCGAGAAAAATAAGATCTACTTTCTGTGTGGTAATGCAACTTCTGGCTTCTATAGCATTAGAAAATTCTCCAACTAATTGCAGATTAGCGTGACTATTGGCCAGTTTTGCTACGACAATTCTTTGTATAGAACTATCGTCCACAATGACACAATTTAATTTCATACCTTAGATATTCTTCATGTTAGTAATAACGAATATAAGGTTTTTTTTATTTATTTCTGTACTTAAAAGTTTAATTTTGCACTTCAACAATAATAATCAATAGTTTATTGGAAATCAGAAAAAAATGATTACTTTTGCAGTCATTTTTAAATAATCTAAAAATAATATTTATGAATCATTATGAAACTGTTTTCATTTTAAATCCCGTTTTATCTGAAGTTCAGGTGAAGGAAACAGTAAGCAAATTTGAAGATTTTCTTACTAGTAGAGGAGCTGAAATGGTATCTAAAGAGGATTGGGGTCTGAAAAAAATGGCTTACGAAATCCAGAACAAAAAAAGTGGTTTT
>JBBSRP010000085.1:0-11133 GCA_038242935.1 Flavobacteriales bacterium | reverse complement strand
TGCTCAAGAAGTAGAAAAGCATTTAGTCTATTACAGTAACGAGATGAATATTGGAAATTATTTTGGCTTCAGTGGAGACATCAATTACATCTACAACGAAAAATATTCGGCTAAAATAGGCGTAATAAGCAATATTCGTCGTTCTCCTAGTGAGCCTAGCGATTATACAACTGGCGTGATAGGAATTTTGTCTTTCGGTTTAATTGGAGCTTACGAAACTATGGCTGGAGTAAATCTGCAGGTCGGTAAAATATACTATTTAAACTCTAGACGAAATACTCGTCTAAATGCCGCAATTGGAATAGGATACACAACTGTCGAAATTATAGAGAATTGGGAAAAAAATACAGGCGGAAGTCTTGGGTCAAACTACACATACGATCTAGTACGAAGTGATATTGCAAGTTTAATTATAAGTCCAAAAATAGAATTTCCATTAGGACGCGTTTTTGGTTTCACGATTTCGCCAACTGCGGTCATAAATAATAAAAGCAGCTATTACGGAGTTGGTTTAGGCTATATGATTGGAAGAATTCGTTCGAAGCCGACTTGGTAAATCTCGAATTTTTTAAAATCTTTTGCGCATTCCCTTCGGGCGGGCTGCCACTCCCAATCTTTTTGGGCACTCTGTCTTGTAATATCTAACTTATCTCCCAATTGTTCTAATGACATACCCAATGAAGTGCGAATTGTTTTTACTCATCCTATATTAGGACGAGAAGCTGTATCAATATCTTGAAAGGATTTGAGTTTTGTGCCTAGTTGCCGAACTTTTATTTTGGCAGTTTTCATAATAATAGCTTGATGATGAGATATAAAATTAATTAATTTGTCATTCTATACTATGACAAAAAATATACTTTGTAAGAGTATAACATTACATTATTTAGCTAGTGCATGCGTGTCAAAAAATGTAATATAATAGGATTAATGGTAAAATAGTTTTGTCGATTAGCTACAGTAAAATTCAATTCAACTTGTAAATAGGATCTGGTTGAGAGAACATTTTTAATTTTCAGTTTCTTCTTTCCCTTTTTTAGATTATTTCGGTTCTTCTATTATTTAGATTTTTTTCCTTGCGCGAGGGATGGTAGTGGCATCCTTTGCTGCAACGACAAATCATGAATTTAGCAATAGATTTCTGGCAGCAAAGATATAACGGACAGCCCGACCTGAGCCAAATTATTGCTGAATGTTAGCACAAATCCTCTGGTGAAAGGACGCGCCCAAAAAAAGAAAAATAGCATTTGAAAACCTCTTTTCACTCTTTAAATCTTTCAATTTTTGAATCTTATAATAATTTCCTGAAAGACTATTTTCTAAAATGAGATAATGACTATATTTGCAAAACTTAATCCGATGATAATGAAATATAAAAGAATTCTCTTAAAACTTAGCGGTGAGGCACTAATGGGAGACCGTCAATACGGAATTGATCCTGCGAGACTAGCCGAATATGCAGCCGAAATCAAACAAATTCACGCGCAAGGCGTTCAAATTGCTATAGTTATAGGAGGAGGAAATATTTTCCGTGGATTAGCTGGAGCCGCAAATGGTATGGATCGCGTTCAAGGCGATTATATGGGAATGCTTGCTACAATTATTAATGGTATGGCGCTTCAAGGTGCTCTTGAGGATGCTGGAATGCTGACTCGTCTGCAAACTGCGCTGAAAATTGAGGCGATTGCTGAGCCTTATATTAAGCGTCGCGCGGTGCGTCATCTTGAAAAAGGTAGAATCGTAATCTTTGGTGCGGGAACTGGAAATCCGTACTTTACTACTGATACTGCAGCCGTACTGAGAGGTGTGGAAGTACACGCGGATGTTATCTTAAAAGGGACTCGCGTAGACGGAATTTACGATCAGGATCCAGAGAAATTCGCTGATGCAGTGAAATTTGATACTATTACTTTTGACGACTGCTTGAAGAAAAATCTGAACGTTATGGACACGACAGCTTTTACTTTAAGTTTGGAAAATAAATTGCCTATTGTAGTTTTTGATATGAATAAGGAAGGGAATCTTCTGAAAATATGTCAAGGCGAAAATATTGGAACGGTTGTGAATGTCTAATAATTTAGGCAGCTGAAATTTAGATAATTAAACTGAAAAAATAGAGATGAACGAAGAAATTGATTTTATATTAGACAGTACAAAAGAATCTATGGAAGGTTCTATTGAGCATTTGGAAAAGGAATTTGCTAACATTCGCGCGGGAAAAGCTTCTCCAGCAATGTTAGGAAGCGTATTTGTGGATTACTACGGATCTGCTACTCAAATTTCGCAAGTTGCAAATATTAATGTGCCTGACGCAAGAACAATTACGATTCAGCCTTGGGAAAAAAATATGCTACATCCGATAGAGAAAGCGATTATGGTTGCTAATATTGGTTTTAACCCAATGAATAACGGTGATCTAATCATTATTACTGTGCCAGCTCTTACGGAAGAACGCAGACGTGATCTTGCAAAACAAGCGAAAGCGGAAGCGGAAGACGCGAAAATCGGAATTAGAAATTCTCGTAAAGATGCTAATACTGATATTAAGAAACTTGAAAAAGCTGGAACTTCTGAAGACGTGTGCAAAAGTGCAGAAGACGAAGTGCAGACGCTAACAAATGCTTTTATCAAAAAAATTGATGAGTATTTGTCAGTGAAAGAAGCTGAAATAATGAAGGTATAATTTACTTTCTACAATTTATTAAAAGTCTGTCCGTCGTAATATTATTATGCTATGACGGACTTTTACTTTTTATATCCATCAAGAATCAGCTATTGTAGCAAATGAAATATCTGTGCTTTTTATTTCTATTATTTTCCCTCAGTATGCAAGGGCAATTTGTCTTGAGCGGAATTGTCAAAAATAAGGAGACTGGAAAAGCAGTGCCATTTGCAACAATTTCCTATAACGATTCTAATAGAACTGCGGACATTAATGGCCTGTTTGAAATTGTGAGCAGTTCTTCTATTTCGGCTATTGAAGCGGCGCAAATAGGATTTAGCAAGGAGCGATTTAGCGTTAAAGTCAGTCAGAAATATATTATCCTTACTCTTGCTCCTAGCGATGTAATTGAGCACACCGATATAAAAGCGCAGCAGATAATCAATATGGCAATATCGCTTCGAGATCATAATAACCCTGCTAAGAAGTTGGATTCATACCAGTTTAAAGGTTACAATAAACTTCTTGTGAGTGCGAATCCAGATTCGATAAAAGTTGAATTTGACACTATTACTAAGCGAAATTTCTTTGGAAAACGGAAACAGAGAATAGATTCGTCTCTCTATAAATTCAAAAAAATCATTGACTACCGCGATTTGATACAGACGGAAAAAGCATCGTTATTTCAATATGACGGAAAGCATTTTCAAGAGAATATTCTTGGGGTGAAAATGTCAGGATTACGAAAACCTATTTACGAAATTCTGGGTTTTAATCTTCAATCATATTCTATTTATGATAAAAGCTATACACTGTTTGAAACAAAATATAACAGTCCGATAGCCAAAGATGCTCTTAAAGATTATCATTTCCAGTTATTGGACAGCGTAGATATTGAAGATCGGAAAACTTTTTTGATCTTCTTTAAAAACAAAAGAGTGAGTCGTGCTTCAGGACTTGAGGGATTGCTTTTTATAGACAGTAAGAATTATGCTGTCGCAAAATCTATAATGCACATTGGAGGAGTTTTGGATATTAGCGGCATTCACGATTTTACATTTCTGGAAAAACAGCAGTTGTGGTGGCCTAGGAAAACGACTTTCCGAATTGTAAAAGGAAGTAAAGAAGCAGATATTAAACTTTTGGGCGGTGTGATCAAATTCGACCGTAGCGATAATATTTCGGGAATTGACAGACGAAACGATCCTTCTGACCTTACCTACTTACTTTCGACAACGGTGTACTCTGATTTGGAAATTAATGAAGTTGTAGAAATCAAGCGTCCAGGAATTGCGATGGTTATCAAGGAAACTGCCATCAATCAGCCGCAAGAATTTTGGGAGAAATATCGAAAAGATAGCCTAACTCAGCGAGAAATAAATACTTATCTCGCAATGGATAGTTTGGTAATAAGTACTAATATCGAAAAGAAATTACGGCTAGGCAGAAAAATATATAATGGTTATGTGCCAATTGGCGCAATCGATTTGGATTTGCGACATCTGTTAAGTTTTAATAATTACGAAGGTTTTAGATTGGGACTTGGCGGCGTGACGAACGAACATTTGTCTGAGAAATTCAGATTAGAAGGTTATGCAGCTTACGGAACGAAAGATGGAACTTTTAAGTATAATTTTGGCGCAGCGACGAGAATTGGAAAGGCTTCAAACTCTTGGGTTGGGGCTTCCTATACCGATGATGTAAGAGAAATTGCAAGTACTTCCTTTGCGATTGACAAGAGGATCTTCAAAATATATGATCCACGACCTATCAATATTAGTACATTCTACAATTACAAAATGTACAAGATGTATATTGAAAATCGCATCTTGCCAAAAACTGAAAGTATCTGGCAAGTATCTACAACGGCAGTAGAGCCGAAATTCAATTACGTTTTCTTGAATAACGGAAAATCATACACTTCTTATAATATGACAACCGCAATATTGTCAATGCAATGGAATCCGTACAGTGATTTTTTGCAAACACCTTCGGGAAGAATGGAAATAGACAAGCGCTTTCCGAAATTCACTTTTCAGTTCACTCAATCTTTACCTGGCATCGCAAACAATGATTTTGAATTTGGAAAAGTCGATTTGCGAATTGAATTCGAAAAGAAATATTTGAATGGTCAGAAGAGTTCAATCTTGAGTGAAGCTGGATATGCTTATGGCGATACTCCATTGACGCATCTCTATAATAATTCTCCCAACAATTTAAACAAAGACAATATCATTCAGCGTATCACATTCTCTGGAAAGAACGCTTTTGAAACAATGTACTTTAATGAGTTTTTCTCTAGTCAGTATGTGATGTTTCAGTTGAAGCACAGTTTTAAGAAATCGACTTTCGCGGGAGCTTTCTCTCCAACAATTGTTTTAGTGAGTCGTGCGGCTTGGGGAAATATGCTAAAACCAGAACAACATTTGGGAATCGATTATAAAACTTTGGATCGAGGTTATTTTGAATCTGGAGTTGAGTTTAATCAGATGCTTCGATTCTTCGGATTGTCTGCTTTTTACAGATATGGGCCGAATCAATTGCCAAGATTTGAGGATAATATTGCGATCAAACTCGGTTTTATTCTTGATTTAGGATTCTAGTTACTGGAAACAAATTTCAATCCGATGATGGAAGAAATTAAAGTAATAAGAAAGAATACTCTCCAAAAAGTAGCTGGTTCTTTAAATACAAAAATTCCAACTAAAACCGTTCCTACAGCACCAATTCCTGTCCAAACTGCATAAGCAGTACCTATTGGAAGTGTTTGAGTTGCTTTGTAAAGTAAAAACATACTGATTGCGAGACATCCTAAAAATCCCATCATCCAGAAAAACGAAGTTCTTCCTGTTGTTTCATTGGCCTTGCCGAGACAAGATGCAAATCCAACTTCAAAGAAACCGCCAATAATAAGTAAAATCCAGTTCATAGTTTTTGTAGAGTGTTTGTAATTTTAAAGAATGAAGTGATTAAAAAGTTTGTTTGAAAAGTTGGAGCCAAATGCTGCGACGCTTTGCACTGTTATAAAACCTTTAGCATTATTGATCAAGTAGAGTTCCCCATCCGTCGAACTCGCGACAAATATATATCCTAATTCGCACATTTTCTTACTCCATTGAATTAAATCTTCATCTGACATTTTCATTTTGGTGGTCAAACCATTAATTACGAATAATTCTTTGTTTCCCGCAGAAGATCCGTCATAAACTGTGTAGTTTAGCTTTCTCATTTCATTTGCTAATTTCTCCGCTTTTTCTGCTGTATCACTGTAAAAGAAGTATTCAAGCTGCAATTCTTTCTTGGAGTTCACATCGAATTTTCGCAATTGTTCAATGGTTTGTGTTACCATCTGTTCTTGCATATTTCGGTTACTTTGAAAAGATGTTTCACCAATAAATTTCTCATTGTTAGATTTTGGGTTTAAGAAGTCAGATGATTCCATTTGAATAATTTTTTATGATTTCTTAAATCAGCAGCATTGAAATAATTTCAAACGGTCCCGAATTTTAAAATTGTCAATTGAAATGCTATTTCTTCATTTTAAGGAACTGCACATTCTAACTCCACTTTTGGATTTTAGCTCTTAGATCTTGTACCGAAATTACTCGTCCATTTTCTGAATCAAATATAGATTAATCAATATCCTCATTGAATTTTTCAAAATTCATAGGTTTTATATTAGAATCAAGCAATTCACTTTTATATTGGCTAATTGCGTTTTCTAATTCAAACAAAAATTTTTTCACCGTCCAGTAAAAGAAATTCTTGGATAAAAGCGAGTTTTCGTTCTTCTATTCTCATCTTTTATTTCAAAGATACAGTTTTTGATAATTCTGATAGTTAGAATGTGAATGCTAATTTATGCCGAAAATCTATAATACTTAAGAAATCTAAAAAATTTAAATTTCATAAAAAAATCTTCTTAGATAAAGACTGCATATAAACTGCTATTTTACAGACTAAAATGCTAGACAAATTCAGAAAATAATACGGTTTTCCGTATCTTTGAGACTTAACGCGATGAGATGACAAAATGGTTTGGATTAGGCTTCTGGCAAACAGTTGCGCGAATAGTCTTAAGAAACAGAACAGCCATGCTTGTTGCAATTGGTGCTATCACGGTACTACTTGCCTTGCAATGGAAGAATATAGAGTTTACATATACAGAGGCAAATCTTCTACCGCAAGATCACGCCGTAAATATTGAGTACAAAGCTTTCCTTGATAAGTTTGGAGAGGAAGGAAACTTAATAATCGTCGGTGTAAAGGATTCGACCTTATTTACTCCAAAAGCGTATGCTGCTTATGGTGAAATGATGAAAAATCTGAAAGCTAATAAGGAAGTTTCACTCATAATAGCCGTTAATAATCTGAAGAAACTACAGAAAAACGATTCACTTCAAACTTTTGAAACCGTTCCATTTGTAGAAAACAGTAAAGTTAATGACGCCAAATACCTACGTCAAATACGAGCTGAGCTTTTTACAGATCTTCCTTTTTACGAAGGTTTACTATTTAATAAAAAGTCAGGAAGTGTGCGTTCAGCGATTTACCTTGATAAAGAAATTATAAATACGCTTGCACGGAAAGATTTTGTAGTTGAAAAATTAATTCCAGAGGTGGAGAAGTTCGAGAAATCTACAGGGATAGATTTAAGAGTTTCGGGAATGCCGTACATCCGAACGATGAACACCGAAACCATCAAGGAGGAAATTGGAATTTTCATTTTCGCCGCTTTGGCAATAACCTCTTTAATGTTTTTCTTTTTCTTCCGCTCTTTTAAAGCAACGATGCTAACAGTGGGAATTGTAATTATTGGAGTAATGTGGTCGTTTGGAATTTTGGGACTTTTAAATTTTCCAATTACTGTATTAACAGCTCTCTTACCAACATTAGTAATCGTAATCGGTGTCCCCAACTGTATTTTTCTCACCAATAAATACCATCAAGAATACAAAATACACCGCAATAAAATAAAAGCAATCCAAAGGGTGACGACCAAAATTGGTATGGCAACTGTCATGACCAACCTAACTACAGCTATTGGATTTGCAACTTTTGCGACGAGCAATAATAAACTTCTGATCGAATTTGGAATCGTTACTTCACTAATGATTATGCTTCTTTGTGCACTATGTATTGTTGCACTTCCCGTATTCTTTAGTTATATGTCTCCTCCTAAAGAAAGACACTTGCAGCATCTAGATCGGAATTATGTTCGCAACTTCTTAGATTGGATATTGGGATGTATTAAAAATCACAGATTTGCAGTTTACGCTTCTTCGGTTGGGATTTTGATAATAGGAATTATGGGAATCTACGAGATGCGTGTTTCGGGAAGTATCATTGAAGATATGCCTAAAGGCGCTCCTTTTTTTGAAGATATTGTGTTTTTTGAAAAAGAGTTTGATGGTGTTATGCCGCTCGAAATTGTAATTGATACCAAGCGCAAGAAAGGTGTGATGAAACTTTCGACACTTAAAAAAATGGATCAATTGGAAGAAACGATTAACCATATTCCTGAACTTTCAAAACCAATATCGATTGTAAATCTTATCAAATATTCTAAGCAAGCGTATTATAACGGAAATCCGGAATATTACGATTTGCCGACTTCTCAAGAACAAAACTTCATTTTAAGCTACGCCAAAAATGCTGCGAAGGATTCAAAAGAAAATGTGATGAAAAGTTACGTTGATTCGACAGGACAATATGCCCGAATCACCACTTTTATGAAGGATGAGAATGGCAGCAGAATGCCAATAATTGAAGCAGAAATTTTGGAAAGAGCTAAACAACTTTTTCCGGAAGATCGTTATAATGTAAGTGTAACTGGAAAAGCTTTGGTTTTCCAAAAAGGAACTAGTTATTTGCTGAAAAACTTAGTGGTTTCTCTACTTTTTGCATTGTTCTTGACATCGTTATTGGTAGCATTTATGTTTAGATCTTTCAAAATGGTTTTGGTTTCTCTGATTCCAAATTTACTTCCACTATTGATGACCGCAGGATTGATGGGCTTCTTGGATATACCGTTGAAACCCTCTACGATTCTAGTTTTTGGAATTGCTTTCGGACTTTCGGTTGATGATACCATTCGATACTTGGCTCAATATCGAGAAGAGCTGCGCAAGAATAATTGGCGAATCCGACAATCAGTATTTTCTGCTTACCGCGAAGCAAGTTTGAGTATGTTTTATACTTCGATTGTGTTATTTTTCGGATTTTCGGTTTTTCTGTTATCAGATTTTGGAGGAACAAAAGCACTTGGAGGACTTGTAGCATTAACATTACTTTTTGGACTGTTGTCGAACTTGATGTTATTGCCCTCTCTGGTTTTGACGTTGAATAAAACCCTGGCGAACGAACAAGAATTTGTCACTCCTTATATAGATATTCTTGGAGATTCTGACGAGGAATCAGACGAATTGGAATCTAAAGAAGAAAATTAAAAACTGCTAGCCAATTGAAAACTAATGCCCTAGCCAGATGGGAACGTTACGAGCGAAGTGAACTGCGAAGCACATCCAATTTATGCGTTGCTGCGATAGCTGCAGCCCAAGAAAGATACAGTGGACAGCGGGATAAAGCTCTAAAAAAACCATATAAACTTCAAGTAAATCTTTAAAACAAAAGAATTATCTTTGCGGAGATTTTGACTTAAAATCACTGTCGAAATCCACCATATCACTGTACAAAAATTTAGAAAATGAAACATACTAAAGTCAAAGATTTACTTAATAGCACGCGTTCTTTGCACGAAGTAAAGGCGAAAGGTTGGGTAAGAACTTTTAGAAATAATCAATTTATCGCGCTTAATGACGGGTCTACTTTGCACAATATTCAGTGTGTTGTTGACTTTGCAAATACGCCTGACGAAACTTTGAAACGCCTTACAACTGGTGCGGCCATTGCGGTTACTGGAGATCTAGTAGAAAGTCAAGGTGCAGGACAAAAGTTTGAGATTAAAGTAAAACATCTTGAAATTTTAGGAGATTCTGATCCAGATAAATTTCCGATGCAGCCTAAAAAACACTCTTTAGAATTTTTGCGAGAGAATGCACACCTTCGCGTTCGTACCAATGCTTTTGGTGCGATTATGAGAGTGCGATCTGTATTGTCTTTTGCAGTGCATCAATATTTTCAAGAGAAAGGATTTGTGTACGTAAATACTCCAATTATCACAGGATCTGATGCTGAAGGTGCTGGCGAAATGTTTAAAGTTACAGCGCTTCCTTTTGACGAAACGCCACGAACTGAAGATGGAAAAGTGGATTATAGCGAAGACTTTTTTGGAAAAGAAACCAATTTAACTGTTTCTGGACAGCTGGAAGCGGAGACTTTTGCGATGGCTTTGGGTCAAGTTTATACTTTTGGACCAACTTTCCGTGCTGAAAATTCTAATACTTCTCGCCACTTGGCCGAATTTTGGATGATTGAGCCTGAAGTTGCTTTTAATGATCTCGACGACAATATGGATCTTGCCGAAGACTTTATTCAGTACGTAATCCGTTACACAATGGACAAATGTGCGGATGATTTGAAGTTTTTGGAGACCAGACTTTTGGACGAAGAGAAATCAAAACCACAAGCAGAGCGCAGTGAGCTTGCTTTACTAGACAAACTTAATTTTGTTCTTGAAAACAATTTTAAACGTGTTTCATATACTGAGGCGATTGACATTTTGCGTAATTCCAAACCAAATAAAAACAAGAAATTCAAATATACCATCGACGAATGGGGTGCAGATTTACAAAGTGAGCACGAGCGCTACCTTGTGGAAAAGCACTTTAAATGTCCCGTTATTTTGTTTGATTATCCTGCAAATATCAAAGCTTTCTATATGCGCTTGAACGAAGATGGAAAAACGGTGCGTGCAATGGACGTTTTGTTTCCTCAAATTGGAGAAATGGTTGGTGGATCACAGCGTGAAGAGCGTTATGATGTGCTGGTAGAAAAAATGGATGCCTTGGGTATTGACAAAGAAGAGCTGAATTGGTATCTTGACACACGTCGTTTCGGTAGCGCAGTTCACTCTGGATTTGGATTAGGATTTGAAAGATTGGTGTTATTTATTACGGGTATGTCAAATATTCGCGATGTAATTCCTTTCCCAAGAACTCCTGGGAATGCTGAATTCTAGATTATAAAAAATATATTATTGAAAGAAATCCTGACTGAGAAGTTGGGATTTTTTTTTTTTTAGCTGGTAGCTGCTAGCTTTTAACTTCTTGGGTTGTGGAAAATAGTGGATAGCTAATAATGATAAGCTTAAAGCTTCCTATCGTTGTGCTATTGGCTGATAATAATAAGCTGTAGGAAATTACAATAAGAATGTATCCCCCCGACTAAGTGCATACCATATAATATAAAATAGTTTTCTGGTAAGATTATGAAGTATTACAGGGAAGATTCTTGCACTTGGAGTTTATAATTATGCGGATACAAGTCAGTAATATTCTTGTGATTTATAG
>JBBSRP010000084.1:0-11339 GCA_038242935.1 Flavobacteriales bacterium | reverse complement strand
GTATAGCAAGCAACTTGATTTTCTAAGTCGATAAATCCTTGGTATAAAGGAAAAACGATGGTGTCATATTGCTTAGAAATATCTTCTCTATTGGCTTCGTCAAGAGTTGAGAAAATATCGTGAAAACGTTTTGCTTGACTTTCGCTTGCGCAAAAAAGGTAATTCCGAATTCCATTAAAGTGATTGTCACTAAGATTATTCAATAATAAATCAAACTGTTTATTAAAAGAAGGCTGCGGCTGAATAAGAAATTCATAAGTGCTTTTGGTTTCTAAATAGCTTTTAGACCCAAGTTCAGCAACGGTAAAAAGTTCAGCCTTTTCTATAAAGGCTTTACTGTCCGAGAAAAGTTCTTCGGGCGAAACGTGCTTAATTCCGCCTTCAAGTTTTGCAAAAGCATCAATCGCTCTTTCAAATAATTTGTCTAATTGCGCTTGCAGCGATTCGGTATTCTGAATAAATATCGCAGTCTTGTCAGAAATATAATCTAGAAATGATTCTCGTTTATCTCTAAAGAATTTATTTTCGACATTTGGAATAATGGTAATTTTCTTCTTCTTTTCGATAGAAAGCTGCGTTTCTACATCAAAAGTTCGGATGCTATCAACCTCATTTCCAAAGAATTCTATTCGATAAGGATTTTCGTTGGAGAATGAAAACACATCGACAATTCCTCCACGAACTGAGAATTCTCCAGGTTCGGTTATAAAGTCAACTCTTTTAAATTCATATTCAAAAAGAACTTCATTAATAAATTCCATCGAAATTTTATCGGCAACAGCCACCTTAAGTGTATTGCTGTCGAGTTCTTTTCGAGTAATAACTTTTTCGAACAACGCTTCAGGATAACTAACAATAATTGCTGGTCTTTTGCGAGAATTTATTCGGTTAAGAACTTCTGCTCTCAACAAAATATTTGCATTATCGGTTTCCTCAATTTGATAAGGACGGCGGTAAGATCCTGGATAAAAAAGAACATCTTTTTCGCCAACCATCTGCTCAAGGTCATTTAGATAATATGCCGCTTCTTCCTTATTTTCTAATATTAAAAGAAATGGAAGTTCAGTTTTTTTATAAAGTGCGTTCACTACAAAAGACAATGACGAACCGATCAAACCCTTTATATGGAGTTTGTTTCTCAGTAACAGCAAGTCCGCGCTAATTTTGGATACCTTAGTGTTGCCTTCGTATTTATTAAAAAGTCTTGCTTTGCTCAAAAGTAAAAAGTATTAAATTTAATTCTGTATTGCACGTGATGTATCAAGCATTTTCAGCATATCAGCCTCGCCTTGTTCTATCGGTATTGCATCTTTCTGTTTTGTCTCTTGAAGCTGACGCGAAAGTGAGCCAAGTTCTTCATTTACGGCTTTGATGTTTTCAAGCACCTTTCTCTCAGGAATATCACTTAAATTCATATAGAGATTCAAAGAATTTATTTTGGTAATTAACGCTGTAACTCTACTGCGTACTTCTGGTCTGTCATAAGCTGCAGGTACTGTTTCTTGCAATTGTATCACTCGTGCTGACAATGTTTTTGCTTTTTGCCGAAAGGCAGTAACTGAACTTTTTGGTTTTTGTTCCAATTCATTTATAAAAATACGCCACTGATCCCATACTGCTAATAATTCCTTGTCAGCGGCATTTCTTGCCTGAGTGTCAAAGTGCCAAGAGTCGCTTAGATTTTTGAAAACCAACTCCTGTTTTTTGAGTTCGCGAGCGTTGTCGGCATCGCGTTTTGCTGAATCGTCCTGACAGGATAAAATGCTAAAAGTGAGTATGAAAACTAATATAAAACGTTGGGTCATTGAAGCAAAATTAGAATACAAAGTTACGAAGTACTATTTATTAATGTGAAAACTCTGATGAGAATTATTTGTTAACACATATTATGATTTCAGATAATGACAACTGCGCGAAAATCTTATCTTTGTACTCTGAAATCCCTAATGATATTATGTCTACAAAAATATTAATAATTGGTGCCTGCGGGCAGATCGGTACAGAGCTAACTCAAAAATTGAGAAGTATTCACGGAACTGATAATGTTATAGCTTCGGATATACGCAAACTCAATGTGCCTGTTGTAAACGATGGTCCTTTTGAAGTTATAAATGCTTTGGACTTCAATCAGATTGAGTCTTTGCTAGAAAAATATGAGATTACAGACGTTTATATGATGGCAGCGCTTCTTTCGGCAACAGCCGAGAAAAACCCTGCATTTGCTTGGGATCTAAATATGAATTCACTTTTCCACGTTTTAAATTTAGCGAAAGCGGGAAAAATCAAAAAATTATTCTGGCCTTCATCAATTGCAGTTTTTGGACCTACAACTCCAAAAAACCAAACGCCTCAATTTACAATTGCCGAGCCTACAACTGTGTACGGAATTAGCAAGCAAGCGGGCGAAAGATGGTGCGAATATTACCATAATATTTTTGGAGTAGACGTAAGAAGCATCAGATATCCTGGACTTATTAGCTATACAACTTTGCCTGGTGGAGGAACTACAGATTATGCAGTTGACATTTACCATAAAGCCTTAAGTGACGGTACTTATGAGTGTTTCCTGAAAGAAGAAACGACAATGCCGATGATGTATATGGATGATGCAATTAGAGCAACTATTGAAATTATGGAAGCGCCAGCCGAAAAAATCAAGATTCGTTCTTCTTACAACTTAGCTGCAATCAGCTTTGATCCAAAAGAAATCGCCGAAGAAATCAAAAAACATATTCCAGATTTCACGATCACTTACGAACCTGATTTCCGTCAGAAAATTGCAGATTCTTGGCCTGCAAGCATCGATGATAGCAGAGCTCGTGAAGATTGGGGATGGAAACACGATTTAGATTTGGCAGAAATGACAAATATTATGCTTGAAAATCTAAAGGAATAAAAACTAATCTTCCGATTTAAGTTTTGATAATAGCGCCTCTTCTTGAGGCGTTTTTATTTCTACTACTTTGGCAGTATGCGTATTCGGGACAGTCATAGAAAGTACATACTGTGCAATTTTCCACTGTCCGTTTTCTTTTTGCAAAACGCCTGAGCCTCTGCAGATTTTCATTTGAGTGTCCAATAATTCGTCAAACCAAGCGGTTTGATGGTCTTTGCTAAAAGTGATTGTTCTCTGCACACTAGTAAAGTTCCACGCTTTTCCTTTTACGAAATGTGGTTGTGCATATTTTTGGAATTCAGATTTTGACCAATGCTCTGTAGCATCTGTGCCAATAAATACCGCCTCGGGAGCCATCAAATCAAAGAAAGACTCGAAGTTGGTGGTAGCAGCGTACTGATGCCAATTGTCAAGTACTTTGGCTACTGCTGCGGCATCTGTAGGGTTTTGAGAAATAGACTTTTGACTGTCGCAAGAAACGAGCATCGTCATAAGTAAGAAAAGTGTCGCGAGCATAACAAACAGTTTCCTGTTAGAAAATTTCGCATTTCTGGGTCGATTTTTCGTGGCCATTATATTTAAATGTGAGGTTTTATTTTATTAATTATTTCTGATTTGGACATTACTCCAGATTGCTTCCAGAGTTCTTTTCCGTTTTTGAAGAGGATAAGCATCGGCACACCGCGCACATGAAATTGAGCTGCAACCGCTTGATTCTTGTCCACATCAATTTTGATGATGCTAAGAGATTCTCCTAATTCTGCTTTTACTTCAGTTAAGATTGGCGCCAATGTTTGGCAGGGGCCGCACCAAGTTGCAAAAAAATCTATTAATACTGGATTGTCCTTGTTTATTATTTCTTGAAAACTTGCCATAAAATGTTGTTGTGATTATTGTTCGTTAGATTTTTCTTTGTCGAAAAAGTTGACGTAGAAAAATGAGTTTGTATCGATGTTTAAGTCAGTGAGTGCGTTTTCTATTCGTTCCTCGTTTATTTGTGAATTTTGAGACTTCAAAAACTCCTTAAAATCTGCAACGTTATCAAATTTAAAACTCAGATCAGTATTCAAATTATACTCTGTAATTTTGAAATCGAGCTTTCTGCTGTGTGTCTCTTCGGTCGAATCGACAAAACCCGCTTTACTAAGTGCTTCTATAATGGAATCAAATCGATGAGTCATATTTTTTTATATTTGTTAAGCTAATCTACGGACTATAAAGAATTTAAAAAAATTAAAGTTTTATTAAAATCAAGTTCCTTCTAAATTCAATTTGGTTTGACTCCTATATAAAACTAAAATAAACCCACAAACAAATACTTTTGCTTGTGGGTTCACTTTATAAATTTTGCCGAAAGGCATATTTTTATATTACCAGATCTTTACACGTTTTTCGGGTGCAAGATATAGAGAATCTGTAGGATTTACATCAAATGCTTTGTACCATTCTGGAATATTACGTACAATTCCGTTTACTCTAAAGCGAGCTGGAGAGTGAGGATCAGAAGCAATTTGATTTCGCAAAGCTTCGTCACGTGATTTTTCCAACCACACTTGAGCCCATCCAATAAATACACGTTGTTGTCCAGTAAAACCGTCCATTGTTGGCGCTTTTTTACCTTTCAAACTCATATTGTAGGCTTTCAATGCAATTGTCAATCCACCAAGATCTCCAATGTTTTCACCAAGAGTAAAAGCACCGTTTACATTCAGGTCAGGGAAAACTGCAAATGAATTATACTGCTCAACAAGAGCGTTTGTTTTTGCTTTAAACGCTGTAAGATCTTCTGGAGTCCACCAGTTTCTCATCACACCATCACCATCAAAAGTACTTCCTTGATCGTCAAAACCGTGACCAATTTCGTGACCAATTACTGCACCAATTCCACCGTAGTTAATTGCATCTTCTGCTTCCAAATCAAAGAAAGGCGGTTGCAAGATAGCCGCTGGAAACACAATTTCGTTTGCCATCGGATTGTAATAAGCATTTACAGTTTGAGGCGTCATTCCCCATTCTGTCTTGTCTACAGGCTTTCCAAGTTTGTTAATTTGTCTTTTATATTCAAACATCGAAGCATTTTGCAAGTTGGTATATAAATCACCTTTTGCAATTTTTAATGCAGAATAATCTCTCCATTTGTCAGGATATCCAATTTTGATGGTGAATTTACTGATCTTTTTCAACGCTTCATCTTTTGTTGCAGGAGACATCCAATCAAGATTTTTGATGCTTGATTCGTATGCTTTCAATAAGTTTTCAACTAGAGCAGTCATACTTTTTTTAGCCTCAGGAGAGAAGTGCTTCTTCACGTAAACTTCCCCAACAATTTCCCCAAGATTATTATTAACAACACCTACCGCACGTTTCCAGTCAGCTTCTTGCTCTGGTTTTCCGTACAATGTTTTACCGTAAAATGCAAAATTCTCATCGTCCATTTTCTTAGTAAGCGCAGTCGCCGAACTGTGAATCACATTCCATTTAAGGTAATCTTTCCACACATTCATTGGCGTTTTTGCTATAATATCAGCAAGAGAATGTAAGTAATCTACCTGAGTTACGATAATATCTTTTTGAGCTGGAATTTCAGCATTTTCAAAAAATACAGTCCAGTTAAAAGCTGGTAAAATCGAGTCCAGTTTCGCCGTTGTATGTAAGTTGTACAGTCCCGCCATATCACGAGTTTCCTCTTTAGACATATGTTGAGTTGCAAGTGCAGTTTCCAATTTTAGGATTCCCGCAGCTTTCTTAGCACCGCCTTTTACGCCTGCAAGTTCGAGCATTTTTGCAATGTGCTGCTCATATTTTGAACGCAAAGTCTTAGATTTCTCGTCAGATAATAGGTAATATTCCTTTTCTGGAAGACCTAATCCACTTTGCCAGCTATAAATTTTATAAATATTTGGATCTTTAAAATCCTCAATTACACCAATGTTAAAAGGATAATCAATGCCGTTTTTATTCGCGTAACCAAAGTATGCCGCAAGATCTGCGGGAGTTTTCAACGCGTCAATTTTAGCCAAATCAGCTTCAATCGGCTTAATTCCCTGCTTTTCTCTCGCCTTTGTGTCAAGATATGAGCCGTACAGATCACCTATTTTTTGTTCTGCACTTCCATCTGCAAAATCACCTTTTGCGGCTTCCTCAATGATCGCTTTCACATCTTCGCGCGCCTTATCGTTTAACATTGAGCCCACGCCATAGCTAGATTTATCCGCTGGAATGTCATTCAATTTGTCCCACGCACCATTTACATAGGCAGCAAAATCATCACCTGGTTTTACCAGGGTATCCATATTTGCTAGGATAATTCCCGAGTGCTGCTGCGGTACAGTGGCTTTTTTCTCGCTACAAGATTGCAGCATCAAAGTAGTTAAGACAACAATTGGCAAAGCAATTTTAGTCGAAATAATCGTCATAATAGTATTGTGTTTATTGGGTTTCAAATATACAGAAAAATTGTGCGGACAACTGTTCTATAACTTTTTTTTAAGGAGCTTATTCCCGCTTTTCTCTTCAATCCTTGGTGGGCATTTGCCGCATCAGTCGGCATTCAAGGAGCTTCCTCTGGTCGCTCTTGCCTGCCGCTGCTGCCAAAAGGCAAATGCCCACCAAGGGATTTCCGTTGCAATCGGGGCTAGGGAAATAGTTCAATAATCAAATGACTTCTAATTTATAGACCATTAGTTTAAAATTAGAACTTAAAAATCTCGATTCCTTTAAAGATAAGACAGATAAATGGATAGGCAAAATCCTAGAATTTAAGAGCTCTCGAAGTAAATATTATTCAACTGGAATTCGATCAATATCAACTGGAAGTCTTGCCAGTAATTCATAATTCAGCTGATTGCTTAATTCACTAAACGATGCTACCGAAATTTCGGTTTCGCCATCAGTTCCTATCAAAGTTACAGTGTCGCCCAAATTGGGATTTTCTACGTAACGCAAATCGATAATTAGCGAATTCATATTGATGCTTCCCAGAATCCCAGCCCGAATTCCGCCAATCAGAACATTTCCGGTATTGCTTAAATTTCGGCTGTAACCGTCAGAATATCCTACAGGAATAACGCCAATAGTCATATTCTCACTCGCCTGATAAGCATTTCCATATCCCACAAAGTCGCCCATATTTACTTTTTTAATCGCCATAATATGACTTTTCCAAGTCAGCAATCTTTTAAGATTGTAGTGATCGAGTTTCTTTTTTATCAGATATTCCATTTTAATCTCCTGACTAGGCCAGAAACCATATTGTAAAATTCCAATCCTGACCATATTAAAACGCATCTTCTTCATACGCAGTGCCGCCGCACTACAACACGTATGAACGTGCTCGGCATTATATCCTTTTAGTTCGAAGACTAGTTTCAATTTCAAGAAAAGATTCTTCTGCTGCTGAACTCTTATATAATTTGAAATACTTTCTGCTCCAGCAAAATGCGTGCATAGACCTTTTAAAACATAGTGATCTGCATTTTTATCCAACAACGGAAACACCGAGGTGGAAAGAAGCGACTCAGCGATTCCGGTTCTGTTCATTCCAGTTTCGAGTTCAATATGTATAAGTGCTTTTTTATCCAATTTCTTAGCAACTTCAATTGCAATTTTCAACTTCTCAACATCCGAAACAAAAAATTCAATATCATTTTCTAGTACCCATTCCAGTTGAGTGTCGCCAGTATATCCCATAATCATTATCGGGATATCAGTTTTCAAAACTTTCTTGACTCTCACAGCTTCCTGAATACTGAAAACCGAAAAATGTTTAATGCCACATTCTTCTGCCATCGGAACAAAAGTTTCGATACCGTGACCGTAAGCATTTCCTTTTACCACAGACGAAATCAGGACATCATTGCCCATTTCCTTGCGGAGAAAATCTATATTAAATTGTAATGCCTGTTGACTTAAAACTATTTCGCTTGTGTATTTCTTATCTCTCATTCAAAAAATTTCTTGCAATCTGTTCAAAAATATCGCTTCCAATCACGATTAGTTCATCTGGAAAATCATAATCTGGATTGTGCAAAGCCGGCTGATCAATTCCAGATCCAAGTCCAAACATCGCACCTTTGAAGTTTTCGGTAAATAAACCAAAGTCTTCGCCCCATTTCATTGGTGTAGCAAGCTGTTTGATATCCATATTTAATTCGGCAGCCGATTTCTCAATCAAATCCACCATTTCAGGATCATTGTTATTCGCCTGAAATTCCTGGGTCCAACTTACCTCGGGACGAATTCCGTGAATCTTGCATAAAGCCAAAGCTATTTTTTCTAGGTCAAGAGATTTTTGTTCGAGTAGTTTATTGTCCCAAGAGCGAATAGTAAGATGAACTTCGCCATATCCAGCAGAAATCCCGTAAGATTCTTCACCCATAATCGTATAAACTGGAGTTACGAGAAAGAAATTATCGTCATTAATATCTGTAGTAGCAAGTCCAAGCGCGTCCGTTAGAAATTCGGCCATTGCGAGAGCAGGATTTATTCCCTTTTCAGGTTCCGCCGCGTGACTGGTCTTTCCGTGAAATTTGACAATCATAGAACGAACTGCAGGAGTAAAAGCCCCTTTCCGAATTCCGACTTGCCCCATCGGAAAACCTGGAGTATTGTGAAGTGAAACCACAGCATCAATTTTCGTATTTTGAAATTTGGCATCGGCGCTTACTTCTTTTGCACCCATTCCGTTTTCTTCGGCTGGCTGAAAAAGCAAGTAAACCATTCCGTTATTTGGCCTATTCTTCGAAAGATTATAGCCAAGTCGACATAATATCACGCTATGACCGTCGTGTCCACATTTGTGACTCACACCTTCAAATACCGACTGATGCTCAAAAGTATTTATTTCCTGTATCGGCAAAGCGTCAAGCTCCGCTCGAATCATAATAGATTTTCCATCAGAATTTCCAAAACCAAACAACAATCCTGTTTGTCCCACTTCTAGTGAAACATCAGGTTTAAGTGCTGCTATAAATTCTTGAATCCGTTTCTTAGTTTCAAATTCAAACTCAGAAATTTCTGGATATTTATGCAGTATTCGTCTAAAATCTTGAAAATCTTGTGTAGTGAGAGAAATTGTATTTGCAGTCATAACCGTAAATATAAAGAATCTCAAACTTTTTGTTGGAATGGAGGTTGTTAAAATAAAGTTTATAGATTGCTGGGAATGTTAATGGGGTTTCACTTTTGAGGTTGTATTAGATTTTTTTTTATTTCTTAAATTTAGAATTCCTGTTCAAGTTTGCGACTAATGTGTAGCTCGCTAGCGCGAGCGTCCCGCTCGTGCCGTAAGTTCAATAAAGCACAAGCTTGGTGCGCTAAATAATTCTAGTAAAAAAATAGTATATATAATTAGCTTGCAATGATTTGATAGCTTTAGACATAAAATTTTTAAATAATTTTCATAAAACAACTCGCGCATTTATAACTGCAAATTATCTTGGAAACTATTATTATTTTCTGCTTTAAGTTGATTGTGGGCACGAGCGGGACGCTATCGCTAGCAGAAAACTAGCTGATACTAAGTATGTTTTAGTCTTAGTATTTGATATTTTCTATTTACATTATTAAAATTTTTATTCAACGCTGACAAACGAAAGTGTAGCTCGCTGGCGCGAGCGTCCCGCTCGTGCACGTCCACAGAATCAAACATCAGTTCAAATCAATTTTCAATATTGTATCGTCGTCATTTCCATAATTTCTAGCGCTACTATATTTCCAATCAATTGGATTAGTTACGAATCCTGCTTCAACAGGATTATTATGAATATACGCTAGTTTTTGTTCAAAGACTTTATAACTCCAAATTTCGATTGGTTGATTGTGTTGTTGTCAAAACTGACTATTGGTAATATTACTATTTTTTTTTCCAGCTCTTTCAAACATCCAAAGCATCCATTCTTTTCTGCTTTCTTGTGGATTTTCTGCAATTACTTCTAATAATTTCTTTGATGTAAATCCTTTAAAATCTCGAATCAATTCTGAAGGGTCATCTAATGCTGATCGAAAGATTAAATGTATGTGACTTGGCATAATACAATACCCATAAATTTCCATTCCTTTATTTTTTCTACAATAGTCCAGTGATTCAATTATACAGCAAAAATAGATGTCCTGGTAAATACATCGATCCAATTCACAATTGCAAAACTTATAAAGTACGCTCCTGATTTTTCTGCAAATTTGTATTTCCGACTCATAGTTTAGTGCTTTAAATTCATACTGGGCACGAGCGGGACGCTCACGCCAGCGGATTGATAGAAAATTATGTGATCTATAGATTTTCGGTATAGTAACTATTAAAAATAATGAAAAATTAAATACAATACTTTCAATAAAAACTATATTATACGAGATAATAATACTTTGTGCTTTAAATTCATAGTGGGCACGAGCGAGACGCTCGCGCTAGCGGAACGTTTGTGATGGTTTATAAGGTAATGGTGTAATAATATTTATAAATTTGATCTTTGCTGCTGATTGTTTTGTGCTTTAAATTCATAATGGGCACGAGCGAGACGCTCGCGCTAGCGGAACACGAATCTTGAATTAATATTTAAGTAAAGATTTTAAAATAGATATTTTTATTTAAAATAATCTGATGCGATTCAGATATAAAGTACTGATGATTAGTTCTTCTCTTTCTGTAAAGTCAAATGTCTCTTCAAAGTTGACAACGAAAGTGTAGCTCGCTAGCGCGAGCGTCCCGCTCGTGCAGATTCCACTAAATAAAGCATAAGCCTGATAAGCAAAATCGTTTTATTATTAAGATTCCAATATGAATGAGATAGTTAGTTTGCATTTTTATGTAATAGCTAAAAGTTACTTATTAAAGTTAATTCATAGGTTTATTTCCCGTTGTTATAGAATGTAAAATCTCTGCAAACATCTTCTTTTATGCTTTAAATTCATTGCGGGCGCGGCGAGACGCTTTCGCTAGCGAGCCGTAGATTTACGCAATCAAAATAGGATTTCTTTCGGCAGTTCGCTCTGGTCCGGTCTATTTCAATAAAGTTTTAATAATAGACCAAATCCCAATAGCCCAGATGGGAGTGGAAATCCTTTTTTAGGCAGACGACAGTTTTTTGCTGCTGCAAAATAGCGACCGAAGGAAGCTCATTTTGTGGCTTGCAAAAACGGAGTATGGCAAAAAAGATTGGAATGTACAGCTGACCCGAGCAAAGCGAACTGGCGAAGCAAAATTGCTCCTTAAAAATAATCTGGATATTTAAAAGTGTGGACTGAACGAAGAGTCGGATCAAAAAAAGT
This sequence comes from Flavobacteriales bacterium, assembly GCA_038242935.1. Lineage (GTDB taxonomy): Bacteria > Bacteroidota > Bacteroidia > Flavobacteriales > Flavobacteriaceae > Flavobacterium. The sequence goes on along the minus strand of JBBSRP010000084.1, from coordinate 178 downwards.
TAAGAAAGAATGTTTTTTAAGAATTTGCAACAGAAATATCTCGCAAATTCTTAAAAACAAAAAAGTCCGATATTTCTATCGGACTTCTGATGTGCTCCCCCTCTTGGGCTCGAACCAAGGACCCTCTGATTAACAGTCAGATGCTCTAACCAACTGAGCTAAGGAGGAAGGCTGATTG
>JBBSRP010000083.1:0-11378 GCA_038242935.1 Flavobacteriales bacterium | reverse complement strand
TTACAAAATGTTTCTCGAAAATACCGTAAATCATAAAGAACAATTTGGCTGGATTGAAGTAATCAGCGGATCGATGTTTTCAGGAAAAACTGAAGAACTGATTCGTCGTTTGCGCCGTGCTCAATTTGCAAAACAGAAAGTAGAGATTTTCAAACCATCAGTAGATACTCGCTACGATGACGAAAATGTAATCTCACATAATTCGACCGAAATTCGATCAACTCCAGTTCCTGCTGCTGCAAATATTAGAATTCTGGCCCAAGGTTGTGACGTTGTGGGAATTGATGAAGCCCAATTTTTTGACGATGAAATCATTTCTGTCTGCAATGACCTTGCAAATTCTGGAATTCGTGTAATTGTTGCAGGTCTTGACATGGACTTTAAGGGAAATCCTTTTGGGCCGATGCCCGCATTGATGGCAACTGCTGAATATGTGACAAAGGTGCACGCTGTCTGCACTCGCACAGGAAATCTTGCGAATTACAGTTTCCGAAAAGCCGCAAATGACAATCTTGTGATGCTTGGCGAAACCGAAGAATACGAGCCTCTGAGCCGTGCCGCCTACTATTATGCTATTAAAGAGCAGGAGGCTTCCGCCGAAAGAATTCTGAAAAAGGAATAATATCTTCGAGCAGAGACTTTCAGAAGCAAAATTTTAAAACCACACTATGAATTTATCTGTTCACGAAATTAAAAATATACTTAAAGCAGAAGGCACTCTCAATTCTGCCCTAACTATTGACACTATTTCTGTAGATAGCAGATCGCTGCAAAACAAAGAAAATACCTTGTTTTTTGCGCTTTCTGGACCCAATTACAACGCACATCAATTTATTCCTGATCTTGTATCTCGCGGTGTTCACAGCTTTGTGGTTACAGAAATACCCGAAAAGACTTTTCTCAACACTAACTTTTTAGTTGTAGACAACGTGCTTCAAGCGTTGCAACAACTAGCAATATATTATAGATCTCTTTTTGATTTTCCCGTTGTGGGAATTACTGGAAGCAATGGAAAAACGATAGTAAAAGAGTGGCTAAATTTTCTTTTAAGTCCAGATTATAATATTATCCGAAGTCCAAAAAGCTATAACTCTCAAGTTGGAGTGCCACTTTCTGTCATATCCACGAACGAAAGACACAATTTTGGGATTTTTGAAGCGGGAATTTCAACTGTAAATGAAATGAAATTTCTAGCGCCGATTATCAAACCAACAATAGGGATTTTTACGAATATTGGAAGTTCGCATAATGCAGGTTTTGAAAATATTCAGCAGAAAATAAAAGAGAAACTGAAACTTTTTGCTAATTCTGAAATATTAATTTTGGAAGAATCTGAAGATGTTAGAGCGCACATTTCAAAAAATCAAAAGACTTTCAGTTGGAGTAAAGACCATACTTCGGCAGATGTTTTAGTAACTGTCAGCAAAACCGAACAGAGCGATAATAGCATTCTTTCTATTAAATCTGATACTGATAATTTTGACGTAACAATTCCCTTTCAAGATGATGCTTCTACACAAAACGCTATTTCTTGTCTGATGGTCTTGTTATATTTAAAATATGATGTCGCTACAATTCAATCCAGACTTTCGTCCTTATATAAGGTAGAAATGCGTTTGGAACTGAAAAACGGAATAAATAGATGTTTGATCGTCGACGATAGTTATAGTTCCGACTTTCAATCTTTAAAAATTGCTTTGGATTTTCTGGAAAGTCAGAAAAAGCATTTAAAGAAAACTGTGATTATTTCGGACATTTATCAAAGTGGATTGCCGCTTGAAGATGTCTATAATAAAGTTGCATTATTGATGCAGTCGAACAAAATAAGCCGAATCATCGGGATCGGCGAAGTAATTTCGAGTTACGAATATCTTTTCGAAAATATTGAAACATTTGCTTCAACGGCAGATTTTCTAGAGAAATTTGAAGAAATGACTTTTGCCGATGCGAGTATCCTTGTGAAAGGTGCGCGATCTTTCAAATTTGAGAAAGTTGTTCTTCTACTAGCAGAAAAAAATCACGAAACCGTTCTCGAAATAAATCTGAACGCCATTGCTCACAATGTTAGTTTCTATAAAAGTAAAATCGCTACCACCACCAAATTGATGGTAATGGTAAAAGCGTTTGCTTACGGTAGTGGTGGTTTTGAAATTGCAAAACTTCTGGAATATCATAAAGTAGATTATCTAGGTGTGGCTTTCGCCGATGAAGGAATCAGCCTCCGAAATGCTGGATTGAAAATACCAATAATGGTTTTGAATCCCGAGAATTCCAGCTTCCCTTCAATCATCACATTTAAGCTTGAAGCTGAAATTTACAGCCTCAAAGGTTTAAAAGCATTTATAAAAGTTTGCGAAGAGAAAAAAGTAGAGCATTACCCAATTCATATCAAAATTGATACAGGAATGCATCGCTTAGGATTTGAAGAAAATACTATTGATGAACTAATTGAAGCTTTAAGAAATACAAGTTCAGTAAAAGTACAAAGCATTCTTTCCCATTTAGCGACAAGCGACAATCTAGAAGATCAGTCTTTTGCACTTCATCAGATCAATCTATTCGAAAAATTATCTTCAAAAATAATTGATGAATTAGGAATTTCTCCTATGCGACATATCTTGAATACATCTGGAATTTCGAATTTTCCAGAACATCAATATGGTATGGTCCGATTGGGAATTGGCACCTACGGAATTTCCAATGATCCTGCCGAACAGAAATATTTAGAAAACGTAAGCACCTTAAAATCCATTATATCTCAGATCAGAACAATATCAGACGGAGAAAGTGTCGGCTATAGCCAAAAGTTTATTGCTGACAAAACGACTCGAATTGCCACAATACCGATTGGGTATGCAGATGGGATCGATCGTGGCTGGGGAAATAAAGTTGGATATGTTATGATTGACAATCAGAAAGCTGAAATTGTAGGTAATATATGTATGGATATGCTAATGGTCAATTGTACGAATATTGATTGTAAAGAAGGCGATGCGGTGGAAGTTTTTGGCGAAAGCCCTACAGTTATAGAAATGGCTGAAAAACTAAAGACAATTCCCTACGAAATACTAACGGGTATTTCACAACGAGTTAAACGTGTATTTTATCGAGAATAGAAAATTAAAAGCTTAAATTTTGTTAATATATAAAAGAATTATCTAAATTCGTACTCTAACTTTAAATAAAATACTATGGGATTTTTTAGCGATTTTAAAGCGTCATTAATGAAAGGCGATGTGCTTAGCCTTGCTACTGCTGTTGTAATCGGTGCAGCTTTTGGCAAGATTGTAACTTCTGTTGTAGAAGATGTAATTATGCCAGTTATTGGAGTAATAACAGGAGGAATAGATTTCTCACAGAAATTTATCTCATTAAATGGAGAACATTATGCAACTTTAGAAGCAGCAAAAACAGCTAATGCAGCAGTGATCACTTACGGAAATCTTATTCAAGCAACTATTAACTTCATAATTATTGCTTTCTTTGTATTTATTGTACTTAGAGCAGCAGAAAATATGCGCAAGAAAGAAGCAGCAACTCCAGCAGAAATCCCAGGTCCAACAACAGAAGAGAAGTTGTTGATGGAAATCCGCGATGCTATTAAAATGAAAATGTAATTCTTAAGAATTCAATACTATTAACCACCTAATTCAGGTGGTTAACTTTTTTTGGGCAATATCCTGCTTTTGAGATATTTTCTAAATACTTTTGTACAAGCAAAAAAAACAAATTATATGAAAGTTGCAATAGTTGGTGCCACCGGAATGGTTGGAGAAATAATGCTGAAAATTTTAGTTGAAAGAAAATTTCCTTTTACCGAAATAATCCTCGTTGCTTCTGATAATTCAGTTGGGAAACAATTAGAATTTCAGGGCAAAATGCACACTATTGTTTCAAAATCGGATGCGGTTGCTATGAAACCTGAAATAGCTTTATTTTCTGCAGGAGGCGAAACTTCTGAAAAATGGGCTCCGATATTTGCAGCAGCGGGAACAACCGTAATTGACAATTCTTCGGCCTGGAGAATGGATCAGACAAAGAAATTGATCGTTCCAGAAATTAATGCTTCTTCTTTGACAAAAGAAGATAAAATCATAGCAAATCCAAACTGCTCAACGATACAGATGGTTTTGGCTTTAGCGCCATTGCACAAAAAATATAAAATCAAGCGAATTGTAGTTTCTACTTATCAGTCAATAACTGGTACTGGCGTAAAAGCTGTCCGACAACTTGATAACGAGTATGCGGGAATCAAAAGCGAAATGGCTTATAAATATCCTATTCACCGCAATGTAATTCCACAATGCGATGCCTTTGAAGAAAACGGCTATACCAAAGAAGAAATGAAATTGGTACGTGAAACTCAGAAAATATTAGATGATCGTACGATTGCGGTTACTGCAACTGCAGTAAGAGTTCCGATAGTTGGTGGACATAGTGAAGCAATCAATGTGGAATTTGAAAATGATTTCGACTTATCTGAAGTTCGCAGATTGTTGCACCATACAGATGGAATTACACTTCAAGACAACCCTGACACTTTTACCTATCCGATGCCAATGTATGCAGAAGGTAAAGATGCTGTTTTTGTTGGACGTTTGAGACGAGATGAAAGTCAGCCGAACACTTTAAATATGTGGGTTGTAGCAGATAATCTTCGAAAAGGAGCTGCGACAAATACCATTCAGATTGCAGAATATTTGATTCAGAATAATCTAGTCTAAAACTTTATGCCTTTTTAATTAAGAGGCTTTTTTATTGGACTTAGAAATAAGAATTAACTTTCAAATAGTTAAAGAATCTTAAAAGTTCTCCCAAAAAAACCTCTCCGCAGATACTTTTTCTAATTTTGCAATCGTGAAAAAGTATCTCAATCATATCAGTATGTCGATTCTTGTCGCAGTATTGTCCTCGATACTGTTTCAATCTGCACATACTTTTGAGCATATTCTCGCAGAATTTTCTGACGATAAATGCGAACATTTATATGACACTGGAAAGGCGCAAATCACGCACGAACACCACGATTTTGACCATTGTTTCTCTTGCGACTTCCACTTTAGCAATTATGTAAAAACAGATATTCTTTCTGTTCCACTTTATTTCGCCGCCACATATAGTAGTTATTTTGACATTGTCGTTGAACAAGCGCCGTATTATTCTGGCATTCATTACTTAGTTCGAGGTCCTCCCACTTTATTGTTTTCTACAGATTTAGCGTAAGCTGACTTTTTTAAACAATAAATTACTTTTCAATGAAATATTTTTTCTTAGCCTTTTTTATGGGCTTTTCTGTTTTGGCTTTAAGCCAAAATAAAATAAGTGGACTTATCACCGATTCAGATAAATTACCACTTCCTGGGGTTTCAATCTACGCACCAGCAATTCAAGCCAGTACTATTTCTGATTCCAATGGTTTTTACAGCTTTAGTAGAATCCCATCAGGAAAAATTACATTTATATTCTCTTATGTTGGTTTCACGACTCAGCAAAAGAATTTTCAAGTTTCCGAAGATGGAATACAAGCTGACATCATTTTGCAAGAAGATGTGCATTTGATGGATGAAGTAATTATCTCTACAGCTTTTAATAAATTGCAATCGCAAAATGTAATGAAGGTGGAGCACGAATCTATCAAATCATTACAACAAAAAGGAATTACAACTCTTATCGAAGGATTGACAACAATTCCTGGAGTTTCTCAAATTTCTACTGGCGCCTCTATTGGAAAGCCTGTTATTCGCGGCCTTAGTTCGAATAGAGTTTTGATTTATTCGCAAGGTGTTCGATTGGAAAATCAGCAGTTTGGAGACGAGCACGGTTTGGGTCTCAATGATTCTGGAATCGAAAGTGTGGAAGTTATCAGAGGTCCAGCTTCTTTGCTTTATGGCTCTGATGCACTTGGTGGCGTTCTGTATTTTATTCCTGAAAAGTTCGCAAATTCAAATTCTATCAAAGCTGATATTGATCAGAAATATTATAGCAATACCGAAGGGAGTTCGACTTCTCTAGGCGTAAAAGGATCTACAGATAAATGGAAATTTCTAGGACGTGGAAGTTATTCAACACATTCCGACTATGAGATTCCAGGTGGAGAGAAAGTCACAAATACTCGATACAACGAATTGGATTTGAAAGGTGGAATTGGATATAACACTCAAAAGGTTTCAAGTATTTTCAGATATAACTTCAATCGTCTTGATTTAGGAATGCCCGAAAATGGAATTGCAGAGCAAAGCAGCAGCAAGAAAACGATGTTTCCAAGGCAAGCTGTAGACAATCATATTTTGAGTTTACACAATAAGATATTTTTCAAGAATTCTTCTATCGATGCAGATTTTGGATATATTATGAACTATCGTCAGGAGTTTGAAGATTCTCCCGAAGCTGCACTTGATATGCACTTACGAACTTTTAATTATGATTTGAAATACAATTTTCCGAAGACCAGCAAGATTGAGATGATTGCAGGAATTCAAGGAATGCATCAGAAAAATGGCAATTTTGGAGAAGAATTTCTAATTCCGAATGCCACGACAAATGACTTTGGAGTTTTTGGAACTGCGAATTACGAATGGGGCAAAAGTGCCGTGCAAGCAGGATTGCGTTACGACCACAGAAATTTAAGTTCAGAAGCTAACGGAATTCTTGGAGAAGAAGGCTCGTTTAAAGCGCTAAATTTAGATTTCGATAGTTTCAATGCTTCATTAGGTTATAAAACAGACCTGACTAAAAATCTCTTACTAAGGTTAAATCTTGCCTCAGGCTTTAGAGCGCCAAACCTTGCCGAATTAACTAGCAACGGAGTTCACGAAGGAACAAATCGATATGAAATTGGAGATAGTAATCTTGAAAAAGAGCAAAACTTTCAAGTAGATTTAAATTTAGAATACAACAGCGAGCACTTTGAGTTTTTTGCAAATGCTTTCTACAATTATATCGACAATTACATATACGCGGCACCATCAGCGGCAATGATCGAAGATTATGTGGTTTTTAATTACACACAAGACAACGCTAGACTTTACGGTGGAGAAGTTGGTTTTCATTTTCATCCGCATCCATTAGATTGGTTGCATATTGAATCAAGTTTTGAAAGTGTAACTGCCAAAAAAGCCGGTGGCAATTATCTTCCTCTTATCCCAGCAAATACTTGGAGTAATACTATTAGAACTGAATTTGGAATTAGAGAATGGCTAAGCAGCGGATATGCGAGAGTGAATGCGACAAGTAATTTTGCGCAGACAAATACCGATCTAAATGAGACGAATTCTCCAGCGTACACTTTGATCAATGCAGGTTTTGGTGGTAAAATTAAAATGACGAATAACAGCTGTGATTTTAGTGTAAGCGCAAATAATATTTTCGATAAAGAATACATTTCACATCTCTCACGATTGAAGATTGACGAGATTCCAAATATTGGAAGAAGTATAATTCTAGGTTTAAAGTTTGCAATCTAAATTGCTCAAAAATGAAAAATGCGTCTCAATTGAGACGCATTTTTTATATAGTTAAAATCGGTTATCGCCATCGAGAAGATTCCCGAGCCCACCGAGAATACTACCTTCTCCTCTATCACTTCCTCCAGATCTTGGTGCCGAAGCAATGATTCTGTCTGCTAATCTGCTAAATGGTAATGATTGAATATAAACTGTTCCTGGCCCTCTCAACGTTGCATAAAAAAGTCCTTCGCCTCCAAAAACAGAGTTTCGAATTCCACCAATAAATTCAATATCGTAATCTATATCTTTTGTAAAACCTACAATACATCCAGTGTCAACTTTTAGGATTTGACCTGCCGATAATTCCTTTTTAGCAAGTGTTCCACCCGCGTGAATAAACGCCATTCCGTCGCCTTCAAGTTTCTGCATAATAAATCCTTCACCACCAAAAAATCCAGTTCCTAGTTTTTTCGAAAATTCAATTCCTACCGAAACACCTTTGGCAGCACATAAGAAAGCATTTTTCTGACAAATGAATTTTCCCTGTAAATTTTGAAGATCAAGCGCAACAATTTTCCCAGGATATGGAGATGCAAAAGAAGCTTTTGCTTTTCCACTATTCTGATTTAAATATGCGGTCATAAATAGACTTTCGCCCGTAAGAACACGTTTTCCAGCCGAAACAATCTTGCCGAAAATACCAGTATCTTGAGCTGATCCGTCGCCAAAAATGGTTTGCATTGCAATGCCGTTGTCCATCATCATAAAACTTCCTGCTTCGGCAACGACCACTTCCTGCGGATCTAATTCAATTTCCACATACTGCATTTCTTCGCCAAAAATCTCGTAATCTATTTCGTGTGCTCTCATAATGACATTTATTTAGAATCAAATTTATCGAAAGTTTGCAAATAATTTACATTCGAAAAAGAAAAATATTCTGATTATTAATACTCTAACTTGATGTATCTCATAATTTTAGCGATTCTACCTTTGCGTCTTTCTATATATGAAGATGAATTTTTAGCTTTAAATTTTCGAGGATTTGGCAAAATAGCGGCAATTCCAGCTGCTTCATTTACAGTTAAGTTTGCAGCACTTTTTCCGTACCAATGTTGCGCTGCAGCTTCGGCTCCGTAAATATCATTGCCCATTTCGATGCTGTTTAGGTACACTTCCATAATTCGTTCTTTACTCCAAATCGCTTCAATCAAAACTGTAAAATACGCCTCGATTGCTTTTCGGACATAACTTCGGCCTTGCCACAGAAATACATTTTTGGCAACTTGTTGCGAAATTGTACTTCCACCTTTTAGCTTTTTTCCTTTCTGATTACTTTTGTACGCCTTCTGAATTGCTTCAAAATCAAAACCATTATGCTCTAGAAAACTTCCATCTTCGCTAGCGATTACAGCCTTTTGCAAATTTTTGGATATATTTCCTATCGGCTCCCAGTCGTGACTCAATTTCAAAGGCTCATCCGCAATCACGTGATCAATTGTCCGCGAAAGCATCAACGGAGTAATTGGTATCGGAACAAACTTAAAAATCACCACAGACAAAATTGAAAGCCCTAAAAACCACAATATTATTTTTCCGATGAACCTAAAAACGGATTTGAGCATAGAAATTCAATTTATTTAGAGCTGCAAGATACTTGTATCTTCGATAATTCAGCAATTTTATTTTGAAGATGTTTGATAAAAACTAGTGCACGGTGCTATAATAAAATTTCACTTTGTACGATTATCGTGATCCTCACTTGTTTGGATTTTTTAGATATTTCCATTATTTAGATTCCTCTGGCTTTCGCCGAAGGCTGAGCGTTACCATTCACGACAACTGCAAAAAGTGAAATCTCGTGAAACGTCTCAATCAAGATTTCAGTTGAAGTTTTATCTTCATCCCAAATCATTTAGAATATTTTGATCATTCTATTTTTTCGATTCTTCATTCATTTAGGTTATTTCATTATTTCGCTCTTTTCGATTTTTACCATACCTTTAGGTTTTTAAAAATTTATCCTAATTATGAGAAAAGTTCTTTTATTAATTCTTTTACTAATGCCGTTTTCCACGCTAGTTGCACAGAAAGTAATGACACCCGAATTGCTAATGCAAACCGCTAGAGTTTCTCCTTTAGGAATCTCTAAAGACGGAAAAAATGTTGTTTACAAAATAGGAATGCCTGTAATTGCCGGAAATCGAATCGATACGAGATTTTATTCTCAGCCAATTATTTCGGGAGATGCATCTGAAATTTCAGATTATCAACCACTTTTACAAGACAAGAGTATTTCTCCAGACGGAAAATATACACTTTATTTCGAAAAAGTAAAATCAGAGAGAATTACAGGAACAGATTACTATCCAGCTCTTAAACTTTCTAATGTCCAGATTTATGATGGTCTAAACTATCGTCATTGGGATACTTGGAATTATGGTAGTAGAAATCACGTTTTTTACAAAGAAAACAAGAAGATTTCGAATCCCATTGATATTATGAAAGGAGAAAATTACGATTCTCCACAAATGCCTTTCGGTGGCGATGAAGACTTTTTATGGTCTCCAAGCGGAAAAAGCATCTTCTACGTTTCAAAAAAGAAATCAGGTACAGACTACGCAACTTCTACCAATACTGATATTTACGAATATAATTTAGAAACGAAGCAAACCCAAAATCGCACTGAAGGAAATATGGGTTACGACACTCAACCAGCATTTTCTCCAGAAGGAAATCTGACATACCTTCAGATGAAACGAGACGGTTATGAAGCAGACAAAAATGACATCATTGTAGATTTTATGGGGGTCAAAATGAATCTTACGGCACAATGGGACGGGACAGTTGACAGCTTTAAATGGAGCGAAGACGGAAAGAAAATTTACTTTCTAGCTGCGGTAGATGGAACAAAACAACTGTTTGAAGTTAACTTCCCAGGAAAAAGTAGAATTGCGGTTCACCTACGTCAAATTACCGATGGCTATTTTGATGTAAATGATATCGTAGGATTTGCGAAAAATAAAGTGATTGTTACTCGTACAGATATGAATCACGCTTCAGAAATTTATTCTTACGACTTCAAGAAAAAATCATGGAATCAGATTTCAAATGCAAACAAAGAAATGTATGCAGGAATGGCGATGAGCAAAACTGAAAAGCGTTATGTTACTACAACTGATGGTAAAAAGATGCTCGTTTGGGTAATTCTTCCTCCAAATTTTGATGCTACAAAAAAATACCCAACTTTATTATATTGTCAAGGTGGACCACAATCTGCATTGTCTCAGTTTTATTCTTTCAGATGGAATTTTCAAGTAATGGCGGCTCAAGGTTATATTGTTGTGGCGCCAAACAGAAGAGGAATGCCAGGTCACGGAGTTGAATGGAATGAAGCAATTAGTAAAGATTGGGGTGGTCAAGTTATGGACGATTATCTTTCTGCAATTGATGATGTATCAAAAGAAAAATATGTAGATAAAGATAGACTTGGAGCAGTGGGTGCTAGTTACGGTGGATACTCTGTGTTTTACCTTGCTGGAATTCATAATAATAGATTCAAAACATTTATCGCTCACGATGGAGTTTTCAACCTAAAAAGTATGTACGGAACTACCGAAGAAGTTTTCTTTAGCAATTGGGATTCAGGTGGAAATTATTGGGATAAAAACAATGCTGTAGCTCAAAAGACATTTATGAAATTTGACCCAAGTAATTTGGTAGACAAATGGAATACTCCAATTTTGATTTATCAAGGAGGAAAAGACTTTAGAGTTCCAATCGGACAAGGTCAAGAAGCTTTTCAAGCAGCACAATTAATGGGCATTAAAAGTAGATTTGTTTATTTACCAGAAGAAAATCATTGGGTTTTGAAACCTCAAAATGCTCTTGTATGGCAAGCAGAATTCTTTAGATGGCTTAATGAAACTTTAT
>JBBSRP010000082.1:0-11540 GCA_038242935.1 Flavobacteriales bacterium | reverse complement strand
TGATAAGTTATTTATTGGTAGAATTGATTAATAGAACGATAGCAAAGAAGACAAAATCGTTCACTAATTTGGTTGAAAAAATCAGAATCTGCTTAGTCTATTATCTAAGTTTAAATTATGTCTGCAATGAAATTGGAAATGGAGCTAAAAAAATAAGATCAGAACCCAAATTAGAATTTAGTTCTGACTTATTTTCAGGTTAATTTTTTAAAAATAACCTGTATATAGGCAATGCCGACTGATATTTGAGGTTTTCTTAAAACTTTCGGATAGCAATGATTTCTTTTCTGTTGACACGCTCGGAACTCAATAAGAATCAAAATTCTACCAACAATTAATTCATACATAGCCCGTAAAAATATTAGAAGTGTCTAAAGGAAATTTGGTAAGATGAACACATTTGACTAGAAGCTGTATTTTTCGTAACTAAAAAGGATTGTAACTATGATAACAAATTGTAAGAAGATATTTTTATCTGGAATATTATTACCCATTCTCACCGTCTCAGCTCAGGAAAAAAGATATGACCAGCAGAATATATACAAAACTAAATTTGACGACGCAATTCCTGTACTAAACGTCGCGTCATTTCATTTTGGTGAGACTTCAGATGCATCTTCGACTGAATTTGACGAGCATAGTGAAGAAAACAAAAAAGAGATTTATAAAGTCGCGCGCTTATTGGCAGCCTTTAAACCAACAATAATTGTAATTGAGGGTTTACCAATTAATAATAGACAACGACTTGCGGATTATTCAGATTACTGCAAGAACCCGAATAAAGTTTACAAAGCTCCGACAGAGATTGAACTTTTGGCTTATGAAGTTGGACGTTTGAGCGGCGCCAAGAAAATTTTTGGAATCGATTATAAAGAAGCTTATAATTATGGAATCGGCGCAACTCTCCAAGATCTGGTCGATAAAACCACAATTAACAAATATTGGGAAATGTTGGAACAAAACGAAAAGACAAATCCTGAAGAAGGTATTCCATTTTTGGATATGTTTAAAATCAACAATCATCCACAGTATTTAGAAAGTATGATGAATATTAATGCTGATATGCTAACCTATATTTCTTCTTACAGCAATCACGAAGGTGCCGACGAAGCAGCGAAATTTTATCATAGAAATCTTGTCATATTTTCTAATCTTAATCAAATACCTGTAAATAAAGACGATCGGATTTTTATTTTGATGGGAGGCGCTCACACAGCCTTCTTGAATGATTTCTTAAATCGCAGCCCTAAGTATCAACTTAAAAATGTCTTTGATTATGTGAAATGATCAGGTTTAAAAATAAAATATTTAGAGCAATATTTTAGTTCTTAAAAGTCTATTTTAGCCGCACAATCACTTCTTTAAATATTTTTGAGTTATATGCTTAACAGCAACCATAATTTAATGCGAAATAATCGCAATCTCTTTTATTACCTATCTGCTGTTGCACTTTTTATAGTGTTGAAAGCCGCTTTTTCTATGGCTTCGGTAAGTGATTTACTTTTTTTGCTTAGACCAACAAATAGCATTGTTTCACTTCTTGCCGACGCTCCTTCAGTTTTTTTTAGAAGACAGAGGTTATTACCATCAAAGTCTAAATATTCTAATAGATAAATCGTGTGCTGGATTTAACTTCTGGTTGTTGTCCTTTCTTGTTTTCGCATACTTATTTATGAATCATATCACGAAAGCTAAACATAAAATTTTTGCAGTGCCTACTGCCCTGTTTCTAAGCTATCTACTGACTATTTTTGTAAATAGCTCACGAATATACGCTTCAATAATTATACAGGAGCAAACCAAATTCATACAAATTAATCAAGACTATCTACATGAAGCTATTGGAATCACAACCAATTTATTGTTTTTAATTCTTGCCTATTACCTGACAGAAAAATTTTTAATTTATAAACAATACAATGCGAAATCTGCTTAATCCAAAATGGCTTCTTATCATAAATACGATTCCAATAGTTTTGTTGTTTATACTTTTTTATGCACAGTTCAGTATTATTAAATCATTGCTCAATGATGATGCTTTAAATAGTTGGCGCGTTTATTCATTAGTATTAGGAGTGTTAGGGATCGTCAATTTAAGTTATGCGTTATTTCTGATCGTAAATAAAAAAGCGGTCACAGTGGTCTATGCAGTGTTTGCTTTACTTTGCTATATTCCCTACATATATCTTTACAGTTACAATATAAATAATCTTATCCCCTCAAATCTTCCGCGTTGGATGGTCTCAGGTAATATCTTCTTTTATGTTGGAACTTTCTTAATGCCAACACTTGCGTACTGCGTATTTATTTTAGTTGTGTATTTTACACCGAAGGACAAATTAAAAAATCCTTGGTACAATTTGGCATTTGCCTTTTTGATACCAATTGTAGGAGTGATTTTCACACAGCTTATAATGCCACTTTGGCAACCAACTTCAGGCAGATTCTCGGTTCATTTTATACTAATTAGTATTATTATTGTAACATTATTATTTCTGTTTTTTGTTGTAAGAAGCGTTTATATTCTTGTTCTAAAGAAAGAGAATATCTATAAGAAATATAAGCTCGCTTGGAAAATTCCGCTGACTATTATCCTGCCAATTGTTGGGCTTGAAGTTAACAATCGATTGTTGGGAAATGGACTTGATGGGGGAGTTTTTGGCGACTTTAGCAGCTTGTGGTTTTACGCTTTGGCAATTATAAATGGTATTTTATTATGTCTTCCTAATAATGATAATAAAATTTATAGACTTGTACTTTTCGGAGGTCGAAGCCTTACGTTCGCATTTACTTTTTACTTTTTTATCGTATTTCTTCCATTTTTGCCCGTTTCTGTAATAGCAATTATCGCCGTGGGAACTGGCTTTTTAATGCTTGTTCCTCTTATACTTTTTGTCATACATCTGCAGCAACTTTCTGAGGATTTCAAATATCTCAAAAATCAGAGTTTTGGAAAATATAGAACTGTGGTATTCAGTACTGGATTTCTAGTTATTCCGCTAGTTATCACTTTTTCCTATTTGCAAGATCGCGCTGTTCTCAAAGAGACCTTATCTTATTTGTACAGCCCTGATTATTCTAAATCTTATAATATTGACAATCAATCACTAAAAGATACACTTTCGGTCGTAAAACAACATAAAAGCCGAAATTCTGATATGATGTTTGGCGGCAAACTTCCTTACTTATCAAGTTACTTTAGTTGGATTGTATTAGACAATTTAACGCTGTCAGATTCTAAAATTAAATATATTGAGAATGTCTTCTTTGGCAAGAGTGACATTACAGTTTGGTCAGGAAATACAACAAAAGACAATGTTAGTATCAGTAATATTAGTTCAGAAAGCACTTATGACAAAACGCAGAAGGCTTGGAAAAGTTGGGTAAATCTCGAACTCACCAATTACGATAACAGTAATAGATTTAGCGAATATGCAACGACAATTAGCCTTCCAGAAGGCTGTTGGATTAGTGATTATTATCTAAATATTGGCGATCGAAAAGAATTTGGAATCCTCGCCGAAAAGAAAGCTGCAATGTGGGTTTATTCTAATATTGTAAATGAGAATAAAGATCCCGGAATATTGTATTATCTCACAGGAAATAAAGTGGCTTTTAGAGTTTTTCCTTTTGCGGAAAAGGAAGTTCGCAAAACTGGAATTGAATTTCTTCATAAGGAACCAGTGACTTTAATTATTGACAATCAGATAATCGCATTAGGAAATGCTGATGAACACTTCAGTCAAAATATCGAGAGTAAGAATATTATTTATATCGCGGCAGCAAAAAAAAATACTCTCAAAACCGTAAAAAGAAAACCGTATTTTCATTTTCTAATAAATACTTCTATAGGCAAAAAGCCACTAGAACAGGATTTCATCAACCGAATTGAAACTTTTTTGAACCAAAATAAAGCAGTTGCAGAAAATGCACAATTTACGTTTGTCAATAGCCATATATCACCGACTGAAATGGCATCAAACTGGAAAACAAATTATCAATCTACTTCATTTGAAGGAGGTTTTTTCTTGGATCGAGCCATAAAAAAGACTTTAATTAATTCTTACAATAAAACTAAGTATCCAATAGTTGTAGTTGTGACAGACAGCTTAGAAAAGGCGATCTTGGACAAAGATTTCACCGAGTTGCAATTTTGTTTTCCCGAAAGTTCCAACTTTTATGTACTAGATAATAATGCCAATTTGCAAAGTTATTCTCTTCTTGCAAATCCAAAACAAGAAGTTTTGGATAGTACAAAGCCCGAATTTAACAATTCTGTTTTAGAATATAAAACCACTGATGGAAGTTTAGTTTACGTATCTAATGACACTGAATCGTCAATTGTTTTAAAGAATAGCAATTTTAAAATTGATGACAATCAAATAAAATTAAAGGATTGGCAATCGGGATTAAATTTGCAAGCGGCATATATGGCGCAAAATCTACATCCAGAGAATGCAGATAAAGAGTGGTTGCCGCTAGTAAGATCGAGTTTTAAATCAAAAATAATGAGTCCTGTCACTTCGTATTTGGTTGTGGAAAATGAAGCTCAAAAAGCAATATTGAAGCAGAAACAGAAGCAGATATTGACCGGAAACAGAGCCTTAGACCCTGACGAAGACACGCAGAATATGAGCGAGCCAAGCATTTGGGTTTTAGCAGGGATTCTAATTTTACTTTATCTTAGACAGAGAAAACGTAGAAGATATTTAGGGTAAAAAAGTTATTTAAAGATTGAAAAATTTAAAGATTGAAAAAATCGAAATTAAAAAAATGAGGATAGCAACTATGCTTAAAATTTGAGATGCTGTAAAAGATATATGATTGTCATTTTAGTCGCGATATCACTTTTATTCAGTGTGCAATTACGTTCGCAAGAAGGAAGATCTGAAAGAGAATATGTCGAATTTATTTCTAAAGCAAAAGCGGCAGGAATAACATCTTTCGTGAGTTTAAAAAGTGGATGTTGGGGCTGTGAAGTGGTTTACAAACTAGATGAAAAGAAAATAGCTATAAATAATGCCAAGGAAATAACACTTATCTATCAAGTAGAAAAAAGCTGTAAGAAGATCATTTTCTATGATTATGATAAATCATTTGAAGAATCAGATATCGACGATTGCTCCATCTTCGATTATATTCTAAGCAGTAAGAAAGAGCTTATGAGAAAAGAAACTTTCTATAAAAAAAATCGTAAAAAACCTAAATTTATGCGACCGGTAAGTACTCATTATTCTTATGAAGAAATTGGTATTGACACAAAAGAAATTCAGTACAGTCTTTATATGGTCAATGAGTCTGCTAATGGCGAATTAGTAGATAGAACAGGAGAAAAATGGTATCAAATCAGCATTAAAATTGCAAATAGCCTTAAGATTAGATCCTAAAACCACGAATTAAATTCCACATATTTGTATAAGAAACTTATGAACACTCAACTAACGATTTAAGTAATATGAAATATATTCAGATAGTTTGTCTCTTATTATTTTCGGTTGCCGTCAACGGGCAAACTGTCTATAAAACACCTTCTGACCCAAATGTCACATTGCTACTTGCCGAATGGTAAAGAAGGTTTCGCAGGAAATTAAATTGGAAAATGCAATTAAAGAAGGTCTAACTTACTTGCAAAATTTGTGGACCACCTACCTCGACTCGATCTCTTGTATATCAAACAAAATCTGCCCAAGGCGAAGCTAAGACAGTGCAGTACAAAGACAAAACTAAAGCTGGAACAAGATGCAAACATAAAACCAGTATAGCAAATTGATATTGTTTTCAGCATAATCCTGATAAATAGATTTTAAACTTTATGTATTATAAGCGACTTTAATTATTTGATGATTTAGATTTGAAATGTACATTTACGATAACTTACTAAGACCTCGATATTTGAGGTCTTTTTTTATCGATTTTAGATTTAATTTCAATGGAGCACTGGTTTTTTAGCCCTGATGGGAACGGCATCCTTTCCTGCCCCTTCTTTTGGGCAGGAAAGATACAGTGGACAGCGGGAAATAGCTCCAAAAAAAAATCAAAATAAAATTCATTGATTTTGTCTAAAACTAGCCTCGATATAGACACCTTCCTCGTATTATTTTCGTAATTTTAACACAGAAATTCATCTTAATATTTCGGACAAAAGATGAAGGTGGATTTTGTCAAATGATTGATTAATAATAGAGTTGAAATTTTAAACCAATAAATATTTAAAATATGAAAAAAGTACTTTTAGTTGCAATCGGCAGTATGCTTATTTATAGCTGTAATAACAAAAAAGAGGAAGTGGCGACAGATATTCACACTGATACCGAAGCAACAATGCACGACGAGAATCACGATCACGATTCATCTGACGCAATCCGCTTAAACAATAGTCAAAAATGGGTGGTAAACGAAGAGATGAAACCATTTGTTATGAAAGGCGAAGAACTCGTAAATACGTATATTAACAAAAAACAAAGCGACTACAAAACACTCGCAAAAGAGATTAAAGTGCAGAATGATCAGCTAATAAAAAGCTGTACAATGGATGGAGAAAGTCACGACCAGCTGCACAAGTGGTTGCATCCTCACTTGGAATTAACGCAAAAATTGGAAAAATCAACTGATGCTGCGCAGGCAGAAATGACTGTTTTGGAACTTCAGAAATCATACAAACAATACCACGAATATTTTAACTAATCAGGCAAAATAATCCCTATGGAATCAAACAATAAGTTTACAGCGATTCACCGAACATTGCACTGGATTGTGGCGTTGGCAATGCCAATTCTGTTTATCACAGGCTTTCTGAGGATGTATTGGATGAATAAAAATCACATCGTTTCAGTTATAGAAAGCAAGACTGCTGCGATGCCAATTTCCAAAGAAGTGATGACTGATATCGCCAAAACAATTCGCTCTCCAATGTGGGAATGGCATGAGATTTTTGCGGTTGTAATGATTGTAGCATTCGTGTTACGTATTATTTATATGATTGCAAAAGGCATTCGATTTCCAAATCCATTTAAAAGTAATAGCTCTTTCAAAGAGCGTTTTCAAGGATTTATTTATGTGTATTTCTATGTTTTTGTATTTATATCAGCCGTTACTGGCTTTTCAATTCAGTACAATCTTTTTGAGACCTACGGAGACACGATAGAAATAGTTCACAAATGGGGAATTTATTGGTTTCCAATTTTCGTAATCCTGCACATTGTAGGAGTCGTAATTGCCGAAATGACTTCCAAAAAGGGAATAACATCCAAAATGATTGGGGGAGATTAATTTCTCCCTTTTTTTTGCTATATTCCGAGATTCTGACGAAAATATCTTATTTTGAATAGTATATAAAGTAAGTATCATGGTGGAAGGGTTTATGAGAGTAATTATTCCAGTTGGTATAAAATATATCGGCGCTTTCGTGAGATCTATATTCCTGCGAAAAAAGTTTACTTTTAAAGAGATTTTGCTACAAGACTGGAATAATAAAGTTGGATTTCTTTGACTTTTCATTTTAATCTTACTACCAATTCTCTGGTATAACTTAGGTTAGAATTTCTTTCTTTTTCAATTTTAAGTGCAATAAGCGTTCTTTTTTGGGCGCATCCCGTCGCCATAACGTATCTCTTACTATAGAAAGAAAACGTGGCTCGGGTCGGGTCGTCCACTGTATCTTTGCTGCCAGAAACTCCGATAAGGTTGAAAATTAGCATAGGCAGCAAAGGATGCCGCTCCCACCCCTTGCGCAAATAACGTCTTCGAAAGAACTATCTTTTTTTAAGTGAAGAAGAATTGAAAAAAAAAGAAATCTTGTCTTCGGTTGTAATTTGTAGTTTCCTAGAATATTTGATGTTCAAATACAAACAAGGTTTTATTAAAGAAGAACTGATAGACGAAGGCTTTATTAAACTTTATAAAGAAACTGATTCAAAATCTATTCATATAACCAAAATCCTCCTGGAACTTTCTTCTTTGGTCAAAAAACGAAATAACAAACTGAGTTTAACAAAAAAAGGGAGTGAACTGTTAAATGATAATTCTTCTTTATTTAGTATTCTGTTCGAAACTTTTACAACCAAATTTAACTGGTCGTACAATGATAACTACGCCGACGAGAAAATTGGTCAGTGGGGATTTGGATTCACTTTTATTCTGCTCAATAAATATGGACAGGAATATCAGAGCGAAGAATTTTATGCTGCAAAATATTTAAAAGCTTTTAAATTTGAAAGTGATAGTGTAGATCCATATATGGCGCAAGTTCCTAATAGAATTTATATAGTAAGAACTTTTAAGCGTTTCCTGAACTATTTTGGGATTACAGAATATGAAAATAATAGCAAAGATGGTAGAATAAAGGCAACAAAATTATTCTCTCAGTTGATAGAAATTTTACCCCACCAGAATTTATAAATAAATCTGAGATTATGGTTAAAACATATCTTGCCGAAATTAAATCAAGCCGAAAATCAAAGTTTTTTGAGAAGAGCAATAATCGGTCTTCATTCCAAGGACTTAATATTTATTTAGCTTAAGAAACTGATCTGCCTTACTTCTACTCTCTTAGTCATAATTCAAATCAACTATCTAATTTCAAAAAGGGTTATCTTTGCCCAATTGTTGGATCTGTCTAACATTCACAAAATGTGAATTTGCAGTTCACTCGACCTAATAAAAGACGCATTAATTATTGCTATGAAACTAATAACGACTTTTCTTTTATCTCTTATATTTTTACAGACTTGCTTTTCTCAAAAAGCAGTCGATAACGAATACGCTGCAATTGATAAAAAAGCATTGCAAATTCACGACTCATTAACTAAAAGTACAGATCAAATTGCGAAATACATCAAATTGAATTTCACAACTGACAAAGAAAAATCTCGAGCAGCGTTTATTTGGGTCGCATCAAATATAAGCTACGATCTTGAGAATATGTATACAGTTAATCTTAATGAAAAAAGGGAAGATAGAATTGCAAAATCGCTAAAAACCCGAAAAGGAATTTGCGAAAATTATGCATCTTTATTCACCGAAATCTTAAACAAAGTTGGCATTAAGTCCTTAGTAGTTGCAGGTTACACCAAGCAGAGTACCAACATCGATTTACTTTCTCACGCGTGGAGCGCTGCTTTCATCGATGGATCGTGGTATTTATTTGACCCAACTTGGGGTTCCGGATATGTAAACGGCGGTAAATTTACCAAGAAAATTAGTAATAGATTCTATAAAGTCAGTCCAGAGAATTCGATCAAAACACATATGCCGTTTGATTATCTGTGGCAGTTTTTAGATTATCCAATTACAAATCAAGAGTTTTATGATGGAAAAATACAGCCAAATAAGGCTAAAGTAAATTTTCATTATAAGCAGGCACTTGCTGAGTATGAAAAGCAAACTGAAATGGAGCAACTAAAGTCCGCCGCGATCCGCGTTGAGAAAAATGGCGTAAAAAATGCGTTGATTTTCGAACAGCTAAAATACTTAAAACTGTCGATAGAAAACATTCAACAGAATACTATTGTAAATCTTTATAATTCGGCTACTGCATCTTATAATGATGGAATAGCAGCCTATAATGACTTTATTTATTTTAGAAATAAGCAATTCAAACCACAAACCACCGATAATATTATCCAAGATATGATTGACAATGCCGCGAATAATCTAGAAAAAGCAAAAACAATTCTACGAGAAATTCCAGCTGCCGACGCAAGTACTACTAGTATGATTAAGCAGCTCCAAAAAGCGGTTGATGATGCGACAAACAATGTTGCAGAACAACAAACTTGGCTTAAAAGTTATCTTAGCAAAGGCAAAATAGCACGAAAATCAATGTTTTTTGAAAGGAAAGTATCGCTTTTTGGTGTTCCAATAAATTAGTGAAATTTTTGATTTAGAAAATGAATTTCATTTACAATAAAGTCGTTTTCTAGTAGTTGTTTTTGCAATTCAGATAAAACGGCAAAAGTAAATACAGAATACCTGTCAGCATTTTTTTTTGCGGTATTCCCGATGCTCAAAAAAGAGAATCTTATGATAAATATTGTGGCTGCAGAGCAATTAAGAAACGGCAAACTGCCATCGACGGTAACTTTGTTCAACGACTTGGTTTCAACAATGGCGGCAAGTTCAAAAAATGTGATCGTCATTACTGAAATGAACGATTTTTTAATTTTACCGTCACTAAATTTACACTAAATAGATTCCGCACAGGAACTGCCGAAAAGAATTGAAAAGTTTGGACAGGAAGAGCCACTTATTGGCAATTAGTGCGATTTTGCAGTTTCGGAATTTCGATGGCGATTTTGTATACTTTATATCTGCTTAATGTTTCTAATATCTAGATTTAATTACAATATTTTGAGTGACGTAAAGCCTAGCCCTCGATGAGGACGGCGCGAAAAAAATGGCACTGATCCTTTCCTGCCTTGCTTGTGGCAGCAAAGATATAGTAAACAGCAGACCCGAGTTAAGCAACGGTTCAAGCAAAATAGCTCTTAAAAATCAAACTCTAATGTAGTATAAAAAGTCCTTGTCTCCGACGGAATAATTCCAGGTCCAGGATATCCTGTAGCACGACGTGTGAAGTAATTATTGTTTGTAAAGTTCGTAACACCAGCTTCTAGTTTAAACATTTTCCATTTGTAAGACGCCGAAAAATCCGCTACATAATAGTACGGAATCTCACCAAAAATCCCGTAAGTGTTGTCATTATTATCGGTAATTGAATTAGTTGCTTCAGTAAATTGAGACGACACATAACTCACCTGAATACTCGACATAAAATTTTTGTAGCCAATACTCGTTCCTGTTTTCAAGTTTAAAAGAGGAACAAATTCAACCTTATTTCCCTCAATATTTGGAGCATTAGACTTTAGATATTTGGAATCTGTAATCGCCGAATTGGTAAAAATACTCCATACAAATTGATCATTCTGAGCAAAGAAAGTTCTGCTAATACTCCAATCAATCATTGCTTCAAAGCCATAAGTTACCGCGGTTCCTAAATTGTCATGGAAACGAATAAGTTTCGCGCTACCATTGGGATTCTGAGCTAGGTACTCCCCTATTTTATCTTGATAATACAATCCAAAAACACTAGCATCAAAAGTCACTTTATTACTGATTTGACCTCTAAAACCGATATCCGAAGTATATCCTTTTTCATCGGTAATATAATCGGCAATCACTTGAGAAGTCGATACAGTTCTAATATCATTAAAAGTAACCGAACGGTAGTTTTGCGATACATTTCCGTACCATTCCAATCTATTTGTTGGTTTGTAACTCAGGCCAATTCCGAATAAAAGGAAATTTCGATCCTTGACATTGTCTTCATAAATAGTTTCGTCGAGAATAGGATTTCCAGCCAAATCTAAATTGATTTCTCGGTAAGATCCTATTGCTTGTGTGCGTATACTTTCGAATCTAAATCCAGGAGTAATCGAGAATTTCTCAGAAACTCTAAAAATATTTTCACCAAATACCGAAAGGTTTAGATTTGGATATTGATAATCTGACTGACTTGGATACAGAGGAAATTCGTCTGTTGC
>JBBSRP010000081.1:0-11568 GCA_038242935.1 Flavobacteriales bacterium | reverse complement strand
ACTTTGTTGGGTTGCCGTTTTTTGGCTACTGCCAAGATACCAAGCAGGTGGACCGCGCTTGTCAAAAATCAGAATGGTGTGCAAGTTTCCCACTTTACAACATTGGCATTTTCTGATTGCTACTGCTTTGGTTTCTCTAGCAATCGGTGTAAAGTTCATTTTCTTCTGCAGATCCTGAAGCTTTTGGCGTTTCCAATTACTACTCAAAAAACCATAATATCTGATCTTTACAAATCGTTTTGGTAGAATATGCAGTGCAAAACGTCGGATAAATTCACCGTGCGTTAATACCATCTGTTTCTTAGTTCCATTTTGCCGATAATCCTTGTACTTAAAAGTCACATTCTTGTCATCAATTCCTTGAATTCGGTTGTTGCTGATGGCTATTTTGCGCGCCCCATTAGAAATTATTTTTGTAAGTAAATCTTTTTTAATTTCTAACGGGGTAAATATATCTACCAAGATATTCTACTGCAGAATGTGCACTACCAAAAGTTTTCTCCGCCCCGTTAGAAACATTAGAAAACATAATCGGAAAATTAAGACAAGGTTTCTAATTGGGTAAACAAATACGACCCAAGGTTTTGACCATAATTCCTTTTTAACTTTGGTATAGTTATTGGGACATCGAGCCTTTAACGCATCCCAAACCTTTGCTCGGTACACTTTCGATAATCACTTCGTGCGACATGCGAGAAAAAAATCGTGCCAAACAATTTTATATCTAAAAATGGTATACCTTTGTGATATCAAATTAGAGCATATGAAAACAGTATCACTTAAAATAGATGATTCAGTATTTGGAGAAACTGAAAAAATTCTTTCCAGAATCAATATTTCTAGAAATAGGTATATAAATGAAGCAGTTGATTATTATAACAAAGTTCAGAAAAGACAAATTTTAGAGAAACAACTTAAAGTCGAATCCGAGTTGGTCAAAAATGAGTCAATGAACATTTTAAAAGAATTTGAAAAAATTGACTATGCAGATTAATCAATATGAAATTTGGATTGCTGATCTTAATCCAAAAACAGGAACTGAAGCAGGTAAATTTAGACCAGTCCTGATTGTTCAAACGAACTTGCTAAATAAAATATCACATCCATCAACAGTCATTTGTCCAATAACTACAAATGTTCAAGATAATTCTGAAATTCTAAGAGTTCATCTTAAAAAAGGAATGGCAAATTTAAACAAAGATTGTGACATAATGGTTGACCAAATTCGAGCAATCGACAACAATAGATTAATTAAAAAGGTTGGAAAATTACCAACTAATTTAATAGAAAAAATAAAAGAAAATATTGCGATTATTGTTGATCTAGAATAAAGGCAATCGCACATCAGTTAAGCTTCTAATTCAAGTTGAGAATAGGGAGAAGATACCTTAAAAACAGATTAGTTCCTCAATTAGTTTCCAACGTGGCTCAAGTACGCAAAACTGCAATCATACCTGAGAAATCGAAGTCCATAAACGGTGTGTTTATAGTACGTTTGCGAGGGAGTTTTGGAACGCTTTTGTAGTAAGAATAAATACTCTTGCACTTGTTCTACATCAAGCTCGGTGGGAATCGTTGCGAAATGCAATGCCATAGAAGCAATGTTTCTGGCGTAACTTTCATAGGTCCTTGGACACTGCCCAAAATCGAAATACTACGTTTCAAGAGAAATAGATTTAAACAAAACCCAAACATCGATAAGTATTTCAAAATTAATCAAATTAAAAATCGGAGATACCTTTAGAGTTGTTGTTTATCATAATGAACGACATTTAGCTCAAGCGGATAAAATATTAGACAGAAAAAAACCTACGCACAACAATGTGTAAAATAATTGCTTGGTTCTTGCCTATGTGGAAATTCCTTCAGAATTTCCACAGACTCGGGAAATATAGGTAGTGCCAATGCTGTGAATATTGTTGTAAAAATTGTTATTGATGCAACAAAATATGATTTAATGTCATTAATTCCTCTAAATGCTAACCACCATTTTTACAAAAGAATTAGAAATGGAAATGAAGTAGAATTTATTTTTGAAAACATACAATTACCTTTTGAAGACGCTAACAATGATGGCAATATCCTTTTTAAAATAAAGACATTACCAACTTTAACTATAGGAGAAACTTTTAGTAATTAAGCCAGTATATATTTTGATTATAATGCACCTATAATTACTAATAATGAGACAACAACTATCATTCAAAACAACTTGAATGTTGATGAGTTTAATTTATCTAATGTACAAGTTTACCCAAATCCAACCACGGATTTTTTCAAAATCAAGAACTTAAGTAACTTAGATATTAAAGTAATAGAATTATATGATATTTCGGGTAAAAAATTGAAACAGTTTTCAATCTCTGAGGAATATTAAATAAATGATTTATCTTCTGTTATTCCATTAAAATTAAAACAGAACGAACAGGAATTAATAGAAAAATAATTAATTATAAAACCCATGCTCAACAGCTAAGGCTTTGTTGGGCTTGAAAAGCTAACACCCGAGCCTTAGCAAACTGGCGAAGTAATGAATCCTCGGCTGCACAGCCTGTTCCGATTTTTATCGAGAGAACCGGTTGAGATTCTTTCCTTAAGAATCTCACTATCTCAACGTCACGAGACGTCTAAAAGCCAAACTTTACGGGAAAGCATCGAAGACATATTGTCTAGATCTCGAACTTTAACTTCCAAACTCACAATGAAAAAAATCCCTATTTATCTAATTATCGTATTAAGTTTTTCAATAAATTTATACTCTCAAGTCAGAGAAAAAGGTACGGTTGAACTAACTCCCAAAATTGGATATTCAACTTTCAATTATTACGTATTTGGGCATGCATCTACTGCACTAAAATCGGTAAATTTTGGGATTACTGGAGATTATTATTTAAGTGAAGCTTGGAGTATACGAACAGGAATATTGTATCAGAAGATGGGTGGGCAAACTTATGATTCGAAGTATGAATTGGATTATGTAAATATCCCTATAAATGCAAATTGGTATTTTGGGAGCACTCGAAAATGGAATTTAAATTTTGGTATGCTAACAGGATTCAAAATTAGCGATTCAAATAGACAGGACATTTTAGGGATAAAAATAAAAGAAAATCAAACTGCTATTAATTTGGGAATTGGCTATAAAATTAAAATAAACAATCATATCGGAATTTTATTAGATTATCAATTTTTATCAGGAATAACAAATATCGACAAGGATGAGATATACAATCTGAAAAATAAAGGAGGAAACCTTAATATAGGACTTGTCATAAAATTGTAGGTCTAGAACTATACATCTGATTATATCGTCTTGGTAGAGGAAATAATGGTAGTAATTTTATTCAGTATTATATTGGAGTTAATCCGACTCTTACATCAATTTGTTGTGATGCATCCGAACTTGAAGATATTTAGAATGAGGTACAAGTATTTGGTTATAATTGCGTAGTGACCACTGATTGTTTTTAAAACATTGACATTCTTGTTTGAATTGAATTAGGATAGAAATTGTCTACTGTAACAATCAAGTATACCGGTTTTTCTTTATAATCCTTTTAGCTGAATAATACCCAAATGCCCAGCCCTGATGGGAACGGCCCAAAAAAAAACGGGTGGGACACATTCTTTGCTGCCCTTTTTTCAGGGCGACAAAGGTACAGTGGATAGCAGACCCGAGCGAAGCAAAAAAGCTCCATAAGCTCCATAAAATCAATGTTAATATGAGTTGCTTAAATAGAATTTAGTTTTATTTTAGTTGCCGCCTATTCCATAGTAACAACCCGTCTACGATAATATGAAAAAAATATTTTTACTTCTAATTCTCACCATTTTCAATTTTATTAATTTAATTGCCCAAAACACAATTTCGCAAACCGAAAAACTAGCATCGCTTGGGAAAATCTATGGTTTTTTAAAATATTATCACCCAGAAGTTGGCAAAGGAACTTATAATTGGGACGAAGAGTTTATCAAATATCTTCCAAAAGTTTTAGATGCTACCGATAAACAAGCTTTATCGACAGTATATATAAATTGGATTGACAGTTTGGGTAAAATTCCACTTTGTAAAAAATGTGATAGAAAAGAGCAGTATTTCGAGAAAAACTTTGACTTATCGTGGACCGAAAACACTATGATTTTCAATAGCGAACTGGCAAATAAATTGAAATATATTGAGAACAACAGAAATCAGAAAAAGAATTTTTATGTAGAAATTCAACCTGTTGGAAACATAAAAGTTACAAATGAACCTAATTATAAAGGCTTCGAATTCCCAAGTGAAGAATACCGATTGTTGGGTTTATTCAAATATTGGAACGTCATCGAATACTTTTTTCCTTATAAATATCTTACAGATCAAAATTGGGATTCGGTTTTAACGGAAATGATTCCAAAATTCCAAAATGCAACAAGTAAAAGCGAGTATCAACTTACAGTTAAAGAGCTCATTGCAAAATTAGATGATAGTCATGCTTTTGTAAGTTTTCCCACCGAGGGCAGCAAATACCTTCCGGTGAAATTTTCTATCCTTGATAACAAACCTGTTGTTTCAGGTATTTATAATGATTCTCTTGCAAAAATTAATAATTTAAAGCTTGGAGATGTGATTTTGAAAATTAACGAAATCGACGTACGTGCAGATGCACAAAAGCAATTGAAATATGTCCCAGGGTCGAACTTAAAAGGTAAAACTGTTGGCGGATATTATGAAACTCTTATTGGTGCAGAAGGTAGTGTAAACCTATCTATACTTCGAAATGGTAGAACTGAAAATCTAACTGTAAAGAGATATGACTTTCAAGATTTTGATTATTGGAACAAGACAAAAGGAGAAAAATCAAAAGAAATTAGCGATGCAATTGGATATATAAATATGGCTTATGTGAGAGAAGGAGATGTTGACGAAATTTTTAAAACTTTTGAAAACAAGAAGTCGATAATAATTGATTTGCGAAATTATCCTGCTTATATATTTTATCAATTTTCAAGATATTTAAATTCAGAAAAAAGAGATTTCGTAAAAATATATACACCAGATATCAATTATCCTGGAAAATTCCTTTATAAAAAAAATATAAAAACTGATAGTAGCAAGAATGCATATAAGGGGAAAATTATTTTAGTAGTAAATGAAGAGTCTATGAGCAGGTCTGAATTTACGGCAATGGCTTTTCAAACCGCAGACAGTGTTACAACAGTCGGAAAGCAAACTGCGGGAGCTGATGGAGATGTAGTGGAATTTGAATATTTGGGTGGTTTCAGAACAGCAATTTCAGGAAACGGAATTCTATATCCTGACGGCTCGGAAACGCAACGCAAAGGAATTAAAATTGATGTAGAGGTGAACCCAACAATTAGCGGAATAGCACAAGGACGCGATGAGGTTTTGGAAAAGGCGATTGAGGTAGCTACCGAATAAAGCTATTGAACGTGCCCAAATTACAGATTTCTATAAAAGCCAAAACATTATAAACAAAAGTTCTGAAAGTCGAATTCTAATAGTAAAATTAGAAATTTAGTATTAATTTAGTTCTAAATTTCTGGAAATTAATTGAATCTTTTACAAGGTTATAATTAAGTATTATATGTACCAATTAACTTACCATTCACTAGCAAATCCTGATCTTAAACTACAAGATCTAGACGATATTCTTGAAAGTGCTACAACTGCAAATGCTGTCAAGAATATTTCTGGCTGTCTGATCTATTATAAGGATAGTTTCGTCCAAATCCTTGAAGGGAGTCAGGAAGAAGTGCTTTACATCTATAAAAAGATTAAGGCAGACGCGCGTCATCACACGGTAACCTTGCTTTGGGAAAATGATGTAAACACCAGATTTTTCGCCGAATGGAATATGGCGTTTTATCGCCCGGATGATAATGATGTCAAATTTTTCGTAAACAATTTACTTATGCTTTCTGACTTTTCAGATAAGACCTCAAGTTCGTTACTGAGTTTTTGGGCTACCGTGGGCAAAATATTACGCGATGATTCACCACGGAATCATCATAAAATTTATTAGAGAATCTTCTTTTTTTTTCGTCAAAATCAGAGAATAAGTAGGTAAATATCTTTTATTTGAGCGCAACCTTCGCCATAATATCTATCCTACTATTGAAAATTTCATTTGGCTCAGGTCAGGCTTTCCACTATATCTTTACTGTCAGAAATTTCAGTTTTCAACTTTAGAGTAATTTGGTGGCAGCAAAGGATGTGTCGCGCCCGTTTTTCTCGGGCCGCTGCGATCCCTTGCGCGAAATGACATTGTCAACTGAAATAAGTTGTTTCTACAAGATTTCAAAATGAAGCATATCAAACTTTAAAAGTTCGGAGTTTTTTTAATAGTTTAGTATTCAGATAGTGCGTGCCGTTAATTGCTACAACGAAAACAGTTACTCACGTTAAAAGACAATAAATAGGTTTACAAAACAGAAACGCACGGTCAATAAATCGGCAGCCGAAAATCCAGACGGGCTAATTAACTAATCCCTGTCGAACGGTCTGTGCCAAATTGATATAGAATAAGCGAATGCTGAATTCTATTTCCTAAAAAATGCCAATGATTCAGCTATCGCTCGCGAGCTAAAAATAAACCAAGATGCCCATAGAAAACATACCCGAAATCTACATTAAAGACAAAAAAGCGAGTCCAGATCTATTTGTCTATGATTTTAAAATGACCAATGATGTTGTTAGGAGCAAGGTCAATTTGGGTATGAATATGTTTAGCTTTTTGCAAGTTGGGAAAAAGCAAGTACACTTTGCAGGAACATCAGTTGTGGTAAACAAAGACCAGTCATTGCTCTTGAAAAAAGGGAATTGGCTTTGGACAGAATTATTGGATAAAGACGAAATTTATTACTGCAAGCTATTCTTCTTTTCTGCGAAAATTCTCCGTCATTTTTTAGAAAAACACACAGAAAATAATCAACAAATAACTGATGAAATTCCGTATTTTATCATCGGCAATGACGCATATATCACTTCGTACTTAAATTCATTATCGACAATAAGTCAAGCACCAAAGGTTTTTATGGAGAATTTGCTTTCTGTAAAATTTGAAGAATTAATGCTGTATCTTCTACAGAAATATGGAAAGAAATTTGAATTATATCTATATTCATTGGTCGCTAAAGAAACCTCTCCCTTTCGAAAAATTATCGAAAGCAAAATTCATTCAAATCTCAAATTGGAAGAAATTGCATTTTTATGCAATATGAGTTTGTCTACTTTCAAACGTCATTTTATAAGTGAATACAAAGTTTCTCCCGGAAAATGGTTGCAGGATAAACGGCTTCAAGAAGCGAAGGAAACTTTAGAAAAAGGCGATTTGAAATCATCTGATATCTTTTTAGAGTTTGGCTATAACAATCTTTCAAATTTTAGTATTGCTTTCAAGAATAAGTTTGGGTTTAGCCCCAGCGAGATCCCGTTGTAATTCTCGCATATAATCTACATTTCAAAAGCTGACCTTTTTTCATAAGCTCTTGAGCTATTTTAGTAACACAGTCAGACGATTCTCGAAGTATATTTGCAGCAGAATAATAACAATACTAAAATCATATTATGAATATCACATTACAACAAGCCGAAAAAGCGATCGCTGCAGCAAAACAAAAAGCAATTGCAATTGACACAAAAATGAATATTGCCATTGTAGATGGAGGAGCAAATTTAGTAGCATTTGGCCGAATGGACGGTGCTTGGTTGGGTTCGCTTGACATCTCTATTAAAAAAGCAAAAACTGCTCGTTTTTTTGATATGAATACTGGGATTCTTGGTGAATTATCTCAGCCAGGTGGTTCTTTATACAATATCGAACATTCTAATAAGGGATTAATTACATTTCCAGGCGGAATTCCAATTAAAAATGCACAAGGTGAAATTATTGGTGCTATTGGTGTAAGTGGAAGTGCAGTTGAAAATGATCACGCAGTTGCAGAAGCTGGAGCAGCAGCGCTTTAATAAAAATATACGTTTATATAAAAGAGGATAATTAGCAATAGTTATCCTCTTTTTTTTTAGGAATAATATGAAAAAATATATTGCCGAATTTATTGGCACATTTGCTTTGGTATTTTGTGGAACCGGAGCGATAATCGTAAATGAACAAAGCAATGGAAGTTTAGGTTTACTAGGTATTTCAGTAGCTTTTGGAATAATTATCAGTGCGATGATTTATGTTTTCGGAAGTATTTCTGGTGCACACATCAACCCATCGGTGACAATTGCATTATTAGTAGGACGACTTACAACAATAAAAGAAGCATCACTTTATATTGTTGCTCAAATTCTTGGAGCTGTTATGGCAAGTGTATTGCTCCAATCTATGTTTCCTGAAGATTTAGCATTGGGCGCCACAATTCCGTCTGGCGAATTAGTACAGTCGTTCATTATAGAATTGATTTTGACCTTCTTTTTGATGCTCACGATTTTAGGAATAACATCCAAAAAAGAGTTTTCCAATATAGCAGGACTTTTAATTGGATTGGTTGTTACTGGAATTATTCTGTTTGCGGGTCCAATTTCTGGCGGCTCTTTTAATCCAGCGAGAAGTATTGCGCCTGCAATTGTATCTGGAAATAGTACCGCACTTTGGATTTATATTACTGCACCAACTTTAGGTGCAATTTTAGCAATGTTGGTTTGGAATGGATTTAACAAGGCGGATCAAGCCCACTAGAATCTGTCAATATTATTATTTCGTTCAATACTGTAACATACATTTTAATAGCTAAAAATTAAACTTAACTTTAAAATATAGTTCATTTTGTATTTGAGAAATTGCTGAATAACTGCCAAATTAGTTTTAATTTAGTAGAAGGCGGTCGCGTATAGCAAAGCGTTATCGCTAATGCTAAAAAGGTACACAGCCTAATTAAATCATAGTATGAAACGTATCTTGATAAAAAGAATATACGAAGATGTGTCCGAAGAGGATAGTTACCGCATTTTAGTGGACAGAATTTGGCCACGAGGCATTTTAAAAGAGCGGGCAAAATTAGATGAGTGGGTCAAAATTGTCGCGCCCTCAACGGAATTGCTAAAATGGTTTGACCACCAAGCTGATCGATTTGAAGAATTTACAAAACGTTATAAAACAGAACTGCTCCTAGAAAAAGGAGAGTTAGACCGCATTAGAAAAATTGCAACCAAAAAACAAGTAACCCTTGTATATTCGGCAAAAAGCACTGAGATGAATCAAGCGGTTGTTTTGAGAGATGTTTTAAATGGGTAATGTACCAGAATAAATTCTATGATTCAGCATTCTTAAGAATCGTCTATTAAATTGAAGAGTTAAAAAGCGATTAATGATTTTTCTTTTGTGCGTAACTATCGCTAGAAGATCGTTCCGAACAAAGCGCCGCAATCTCATCAAATTGTAATAGAATTTGGTTGAAACTCCGTTTGGTTGAGGTCAAACAGCTGATAGCAGGCGATAGCAGAAATTTTTAACGTTTTTTTGAATAGCTTATCGTTTAGATAGCTTGTGAAAAGTGTTTGCACAGTGAAACAGGAAACAAATAAAAAGTCAAAAATTGAAGACTTTTTTTAGAAGTGTCAACTGGAGGAGGATTTTCAATTTGTTACCGAGATTTTGCGAGAGGGATAGCAGTGGAAATCCTTTCTTGTGGCTTTGCGCAGCAAAAGCTACAAGAAAGATTGGGAACGTATAGCCCGACCTGAGCCAAACGATATTTTCAACTTTATCGGAAAAGTTCTGGCGAAGGTCTCGCCCAAATAAAAAAAAACTGAATTTGAGCCGTTATAAACTTGCACAGAAGTATGTTTCTATAGATGGCAATTTGATATCCTAAACTTTTACTTGCTGTGTTGCAACAATTTATCATCCAAGATTTACTGAGGCGTTAAAAAAAAATAATTATACTGACGCCAAGTGGTCAAATGATATTTATTCTCTGCGTAATTTTTTGTAACTTTATCAGAAACAAACAGTAAATTCGCAATTAGTTCAGTGCTATCGGCTGTATTTACAGAAAGCAATCCAATTTTAGATTTTATTAGTGCACGACTAAAGAATCTATGTAAAAAATGGGTAATACAATGAAACATAAAATAAAAATCATTAATTTTCATTGTTTTAATCATGACAATTCTGGAACGCTTCGCATTGGTCGTATTACTGATAGTTTGCAAAGAATGCCTTTCATATAATGTTACTATATTCAATTTGATACTCTAAACGGTCTGCTTGAAAGATCATTTAATTACACTTTAATTATGCGAAATTTTTTTATAACATCTACGGTTTCTCTAATAATAACACTAGCATTAGCGGTTTTTTTAGGGCCAAGTTGGTATGTGCTTTTTGTTATTGTTTTAATCCTAACTATTTTGGGTTATTATGATCTTTTTCAGACGCAACATACCCTTATGCGGAATTATCCCGTATTAGGGCGATTGCGTTTTGTACTAGAGGAGTTACGTCCAAAAATTTATCAGTATTTTGTTGAGTCTGATATCGATGGTCGTCCCTTTAATCGGGTGGATCGCTCTACGGTATATCAAAGAGCAAAAGGAGTTCGTGATACAATTCCATTTGGAACTCAACTCGACCTCTACTCTGAAGGGTACGAATGGATTTGCCATACTATGTCGCCGAAACCTTTTGACACTATAGATCATGATCCCCGAATCTTGATTGGTAATAAAGATTGCAAACATCCATATTCTGCCAGTATATTGAATATTTCCGCTATGAGTTTTGGTGCCATTAGTGAGAACGCTGTTAAAGCCTTAAATGCCGGCGCCAAAATTGGGAATTTTGCCCATAATACTGGAGAAGGCGGCTTGAGTCATCATCATTTAGCAGAAGGTGGAGATTTGATTTGGCAGATTGGTACAGCTTATTTTGGATGCAGGGATGAGGAAGGGAATTTTGATCCAGTACTCTTTGCCGAAAAATCGCAGCACCCAAATGTGAAAATGATTGAACTTAAAATATCCCAGGGTGCCAAACCTGGACATGGAGGAATACTTCCTGCGGAGAAAAACTCTGAAGAAATCGCAAAAATACGCCATATAAAACCATTTACTAAAGTGTCATCGCCTCCTTATCACACCGCCTATGACACTCCACTAGGAATGGTGCGGTTTATTCAGGAATTAAAGGATTTATCTGGAGGAAAGCCAGTAGGTTTTAAATTATGTATCGGATATAAAAGCGAATTTATTTCTGTTTGTCAAGCGATGATAGAGCTGGATATTTATCCTGATTTTATTGCAGTAGATGGAGGTGAAGGAGGTACGGGTGCCGCGCCACCAGAATTTAGTAATTATGTAGGTGCACCATTAATTGATAGCCTCGATTTTGTTCATAATATTTTGAATGGTTTGGATATTCGCAAGCACATTAAAATTATTGCTTCTGGCAAAATAACCTCTGCGTTTCACGTTGCGCGAGTTATTGCTTTGGGAGCAGATGCATGTTATCAGGCTCGAGGAATGATGATTTCATTAGGATGTATTCAGGCATTATTGTGCAACACAAACAGATGTCCGACGGGAATTACTACCCAAGATCCTAAATTGACTAGAGGATT
>JBBSRP010000080.1:0-11993 GCA_038242935.1 Flavobacteriales bacterium | reverse complement strand
CATAAAATAAAACGCAAGAATCTACAACTTTACCTCGATGAGTTTGTATATAAATTAAATCGAAGGTATTTTGGAGAAAAATTATTCGACAGGCTAGTGATAGCAAGCATTACAGGAGTATGATGTAAAACGGATATGCATAAATTCTATCATCAAATAAGCATATAAAATTCAATAACCACAATTCTTAATTAGACACCCACCTTTTATTAATTAGAAAAAGTATTTAGAAGCTTGCCTTAAAAGATTACTACGTCCATTCTCTTTCTAATTGCTAGTATGAGTTAGATAAATTAAGGCACTTCTATAAGTTGATTGCTCTTTTTAAACAGTATCTATAAAACTTTTCTCGGTCTTA
Source organism: Flavobacteriales bacterium (assembly GCA_038242935.1). Classification (GTDB taxonomy): domain Bacteria; phylum Bacteroidota; class Bacteroidia; order Flavobacteriales; family Flavobacteriaceae; genus Flavobacterium. The sequence continues at coordinate 11,635 of JBBSRP010000080.1, read as the reverse complement.
TTAAAAATTAAAAGTCCGGCAATGAAAATCAAAATGGTAAGTATAAAAGTAACTGTGAGTCCTAAAATGGAGATTTCGCCAGAATTCAGAAGCATATATCTGGTGGTTTCGACGATATAAGCGAGTGGATTAAAGTCGACTAGCCAGCCGTATTTTGGAAGTTTTTCTTTGAGAAGTGCCATCGGATACATCACCGCCGAAAGGTACATGAGCAGTTGCACTCCAAATCCTATCAGGTACGTAAAATCACGGTATTTGGTAACTAGAGACGAAATTATCATTCCCAGTCCTAATCCCAGAACGCCCATCATTGCTATTAAAATTGGAAAAAAAACTGCCGATCCATTGATACTTATATCTGCACCTTGAAAATAGTAATAGATATAAAATGCGATGAAAATGCCAAACTGAATTCCGAATTTTAGTAAATTGGACACTACCACCGAAAGTGGCATAATAACTCTTGGAAAGTAAACTTTGCCAAATATCGCTGCATTTTTCTTAAAAGTATCGGACGTATCGTTGAGGCAGGCGGTGAAGTAATTCCAAATGGTAATTCCTGCAAGGTTGAATAAGAACGGAGGCACTGATCCCGTGTCAATTCCCGCAACATTATTGAAGATAATTGTGAAAATTATAGAAGTAAACAACGGCTGAATCAGGTACCAAAGCGGTCCTAAAATCGTTTGCTTGTACACTGTCACTACGTCGCGCTTGACAAAAAGCATCAGTAAATCTCGATACTGCCAAATCTCTTTAAGATTGAGCGTTAGAAACTTATTTTTGGGTGTAATCTCAAATAACCATTCTTCTTCTTGTGGCAAATTATTCATATGGTGTGTTAAAAATAGTTGACAGTCGACAGTTCACGGTTCACAGTTTCAAAACTTTCACATAGACCGCTAACTCCTGATCGCTGTCAGCTCTTATAGCAAGTTGAAAATTAAACTTTTTGTTTGACATTTTACAATATTGCTCTCTATAATTATATGCCTTTTGAAGAAGTAATAGAAGAAGTGTCAATATTACTTTCATTATTTGTAATTATCATTTTTAGTTTTCTGTATTGAGTTAACCACTATTTCCATCTCTTGAAATACATAATTTAACCACTGAGATTATTGGCTAGATACAAATTTAAATGGTTTTTCAAAACTGAGAAATTATATCCGAAATTCATTTCTTGAACCTGATTATTACGCCTTAAAAAACGGATTGCCTTGTAGTTATTCTGGCTTTCGCCGAAAGATTATTTACAACAACAGTTCGTAAACGCAGGAAGTCCTTTTCTTTTAAGGCTTATAGTGGGGGTTTTGTGCTACGGTTGAAGCAGTAAATGTTAATTTACAAGTAATCGACTATAATTGAAATTTGATAATGGAATTTAGAAAAAAAGTTCACAGTTGAAAGCGATAGTGATAGCTAATAGCTAAAAGCTAATAGTACTGTTTGTTTCTCGTACTCTCTTATTTTTGCTTCCGCTAAAAGAATGTTTACTACAGCAGTTAGTAAATGTAAGATCATATTGGCTTTGAAGATATTTCTGCGGGGATTATGATACGGTTGAAGCAGTAAATGTTAATCTACAAATAATTGACTATAATTAAAATTTGTTAATGGAATTTAGAGAAAAAAGTTCACAGTTGACCGTTGATAGCTGACAGCTAAAAGCTACTAGTACTGGTATTTGTTAAATAATTAACGTTGAAATTTGTTACATAAGCACGGTCAGCAATTGAAGGATCATAGCAAACTTTTGAATAAGATCCTTTATTCCAACCTTTCTAATCTTAAATAATTTTCCCTATTCCTCATCCTCTAATTCTTATTCTCAAAACCCTATTCCCCATTTTCCATTCCTTATCTCCTTCTTTTGTGTTAGGGATTATAGTGAATCCGACCGAAGCGAATTGGCGAAGCAAATCCTTTTTGGGCCCAAAAAGATTGGGAGTGGAAAACCCGTCCGAAGGGAACGCCCAAATAAAAATTATTCGAAAATCATAGCATACTTCTAATTCTAATCTCTCTTCCCTTTTTACTTATAATTCCTATCTTTGGACTAACTACATAAACAAAAATTATGAAAATTGAAATATGGTCGGATATTATGTGTCCATTTTGTTATATCGGAAAAAGACATTTTGAAGTTGCGAAAGCTCAAATGAGTTTTCGAGATGAAATTGAAGTGGTATGGAAGAGCTTTCAACTAGACCCCACTTTACCTGCTGAAGGAAGTACCGAAACGGTGATGGATTATCTTACAAAACGAAAAGGGATGAGTCCCGAACAGAGTCAGGGTATGCTGCAGCAAATAACGGAGCGAGGAAAAGCGGTGGGAATCACCTTTAACCAAGAAAAATCTATTCCAGTTAATACTTTGCAGGCGCACAGAATAATTCATTTTGCACAAGACCGCGGACTTGCAAGTCAGATGGAAGAGGCACTCTTTAAAGCATATTTTACGGATAATAAAAATATCGGCAATTTTGAAGTCTTAGCAGATTTGGCAGATGGCATTGGTCTCGACAGAAAAGAAGCGGCACAATATCTTGCATCTGAGCAAGGAAGAGATGCTGTAGTAGCGGATATCGCAGAGGCTCAAAAGCTTGGAGTGAAAGGTGTTCCTTTCTTTTTTGTAAATAAAACCTACGCTATATCGGGAGCACAGCCTATAAGTACCATTGCGCAGATCTTGAGACAGGCTTATGCTGAAAATAATGAGAAAAATCTGAATGAAAGTAAAAATGACACTGACAATGGTAGTTGCAGCACAGACAGTTGTGATATTTAACTAGGTTTTCTCAAAGTCTTATCGAGCTATACGTAGAAAAATACTACTTTAACCACCTAATATAGCATCTAAAAATAATATCAATGAATTAAAGCACCTTCTAAATTCGTTTGAATGAACTCTTTATCTTTGTAAAACTTAAAACACCCCCCAAATCTTGTTTTCAATTTTTAAACCAAAGGAGTACCTTATAGATCTTATTCCAGACAATCACATCGACATACATTCTCATTTGCTTCCGGGCATTGATGATGGAGCTCCTACTGTCGAAATGAGCGAGAAACTATTTTCTGAGATGAAGAAGATAGGATTTACAGATTTTATCTGCACTCCTCACACTATGTCGGGCATTTGGGATAATACTCCACAATCAATTTCTGCAGCTCATGCTGCTATTCAAAACTCAGAAATAATTAAGCAACATGATCTAAAAGTTCGTCATGCTTCAGAGTATATGATGGACAGTAGTTTTTCTGAAAAAGTAAAATCGAAAGAATTACTTTGTTTAAAGGACGATTATGTTCTTGTGGAAATGTCCTACACAAATCCACCGATTCAATTATTCGAAATCATTTTTGACCTTCAATGTGCTGGATATAAGCCAGTCTTAGCACATCCGGAACGCTACAATTTTTTTCATAAAAAGATGGATGCTTACGACAAATTAAAAAATGCCGGTTGTCTATTTCAACTCAACTTATTATCGACCGTCAATTATTACGGCTCGTCGGTTGCAGAATGCGCAGACAAATTACTTAAAAAAGGCTTTATAGATTTTTGTGGTTCGGATGTACATCATTTGAAACATACTGAATCTTTCTATAAACGCATCACAATTAAAGAAACTGAAGCGCTAAAAAACGCGATAGAAAACACGAATGTTTTTAGATAACTGTTGGCTGGTAGCTGTTAGCTGTTAGCTGTTAGCTGTTAGCTGTTAGCTGTTAGCTGTTAGCAAAAATAAAAATCAGCAGCAGAAAGGGGCGTTCGATACCGCAATATAAATTATTTAACAAAAAAGGACTATGCTTGCATAGTCCTTTTTTGTTAAATAAAATCTGTGGAATGATTTTACTACTTTCTGAGTAATTTCTGCCACCAAGATTTGGTTTCGTTATCCTGACCGTAGCCGTAGCCGTAACCATATCCATATCCAAAAGATTTTTTCCAATCGCTATCATTCAATATGACAGACATATTAGGTAATTTTTGTTCTTTATAGAATGTCTCCATCACTTTAAGCAAACGCTTTTCTAAGTAATTTGCACGGACAACATAAATAAATGCGTCTGCATTCTTGGCAATTAGCAAGGTATCTGTTACCACACTTACTGGTGCGGTATCTACCACAATATAATCGAAATCGTTCTTTAAAGTTGCAAACATTGCATCTACTCTTTTATTGAGAAGCAATTCTACCGGGTTTGGAGGGATAGCTCCCGGAGGAAGCGCAAATAAATTATCATATCCTTCAAGTTTTACAATAAAGTCACTAATAGGTTTGTCAGTCTGCGTAAGGAAGTTAGTAATACCTGCCTTTGGCATATCAAAATACTTCTCGAGTTTTGGATTTCTAATATCGAGACCTACCAATAAAACTTTTTTATCACTCAGTGCAATTGTAGAAGCTAGATTGGCAGCAATAAATGTCTTACCTTCTTTAGGTAATGTAGAAGTGATAAAGACTGTTTTTGCTTGGTTTTCATCCACCTTCGACAGCATAAACTCAAGATTGGTGCGCACAATACGTATTGCTTCAGCAGAGCTTGATCTACTGTTTGTATTAATTATCTCATCATGCGATTCCGACGTAGGAATATCTCCCAAGAAAGGGATACTGCCTTTACTTTCAATATCAAGACGCGATTTTACTTTTGTATCTAACAGATCGGTTAGATAAATGATTGCGAACGGAATTAGTAATCCAATAAATAGTGCCGATAAGAAAATTATATTTTTCTTAGGTGATATTGGCGAATTAGAGGATACTGCTGTATCAATTACTTTAGCATTAGGCTCAGTTGCAGCAAGCGATAATGCTGTCTCTTCACGTTTTTGAAGCAAGTATAAATAAAGAGTTTCTTTAATTTTTTGCTGCCTGTCTATAATTCTAAATTCTCTTTCTTGACCTGGAATTTGAGATATCTTTCCTGCAACAGCATTCACCTGACGCTCTAATTCAGATTTTTTGATTCGTATTGCTGCTGTAGTTCGTGATAAACTTTGTGTAATATTAGCTCGCAACACATCTATTCGGTTGTTTAGATTAATCACTACTGAGTTTTTCTCAGTACCATTTTTCAATATTCGCTCTCTCTCAAGCATCGCTTGATTGTGCTCAGCGATTAATGCGGTAGAAGAGAGATCGTTTGGAATTATATTGCTAGGTATTAATTGATCATTATTACTCTTTAAGAATTCCATCATAGAAGATAAAATTCTTAACTGTGTTTCTGCTTCAATCAGTTCTTTTTCAAATACAACAGAGTTCTGCAAATACACGCCTGCATTAGCTGCAATATCTGTTATACGGTTGGATTCCTTGAATCCTTCAGCATTTTTCTCTACATCTCCAAGCTCATTCGAAATAATTTCTAGCCTGCCACTGATAAACTTCTCAGTACTTTTTGAGATATAATTTTTATCTTCAATCGCATCTTGATTATATTGTTTAACAATTTCGTTAACAATGGCTTCTGCTTTTTCTTTTATAGGATCTGTTAACGACAATTCTACAACAGACGTATTTTTTCCTACTGTAGCAATGGCGAGAGCACCTTTGTAACGCTGAACTACAGATCGAATTTTATTGATAGCCACAGTCATCGAGTATTCTTCCTTCGCTGGTACTTGACGAACTACCATCATTTTGGTATATCCTAAATCTACCATGCTTCCGTATGTAAAAATTCCAACAACTTTGCCCTCTACAGTCAATAACTCATACTGTGTCTCTGACTTCGCGTTTATCTGAAAGCCATGAAATTCTGTAAAAAATTCTGGTTGTCTCTCAACAAATGTGATCGACACAGGCTTCTTTTCATATAATTCCATACTTCTAACAGTACCTTCTGTAAAATAGCTAATATTGAAATCAAGTGCTCGTACCGCTTTCTCGACAATTGTTCGCGATTTTATCACTTCGATTTCATTATCAACATTACTTTTTACTCCTCCCATCAAACCTAAGTCGGAGAAAGCAGAAAGTTCAGACTGCAATCCACCTTTTCGATCATCTTTGACGAGTATTGTAGAAGTAGCCTTATAAATTGGCGTTGTATATCTTATATATACAAAAGCAGCTGCAAGACACATAATAATGGAAAGTACAAACCATTTCCAGTGATGCATATATTGTTGTGCCAACTCGGCAATATTAAAAGAGTCTTCTTCTTCCTTATAATTTATTGGGGTCTGATTTTGCATGCTTATCTAAAAAGAATTATTGAAAGTGAAACTAATATTGAGAGCGCGGAAATAAAAATAGGAACATTAGGTCCTATTACCGAAGCGTTCATCCTAGCTTTATTGGGCTCCACCACTATCTGATCATTTTGTGTGAGATAAAAATATGGAGAATATATAAAATCAGCAGAAGTGATATCTACACGATGAAAAGACTTTACTCCATCCCATTCTCTAATTATAAGAATGTTGTCTCTACGACCATACACGGTCAAATCACCTGCTTTACTAAGTGCTTCTAAGAGAGTTATTCTTTCACTCTCTATAGAAAAGGTGCCCGGTCGTGCTACTTCACCGATGACCGTAACTTTATAATTGAGAATGCGTAAATTTATAGAGGGATTAATGACATATTCTGCCACAGATTCTCTTAATTTCCGAACAGCCTGCGTCCGTGTAAGTCCTGCAAGCTTCAAACTTCCTATCACAGGAAAATCAATATATCCTTTTGAATCAATTAAATATGTCTTGATACCTCCTTGATTGTTATTTATTTGATAATTACCCTGTATCTGTGGAAGATTAAAAGGTACAGTTACCTCTGGTGTCTCAGCCGAAACAATGATACTAAGTAAATCGTCTATTTTTAATGTTGGTTCAAAAGAAAATTCATTTGCTACCCCCGACCAATCTTCAGCATTTTGAACATACGCCAAATCTTTTCGAGATGCACATGATGCGACAGATACAACTATTATAAAAAGTAAAAACTTTTGAATTTTATTCATGGATTATTTTATTGAATCTGCAAATATACTATTATCATATTAATTACGCACGAAATTTTCGGCGGTGTCTAGTGTCATAAATACAGAATTCATACTTTTAAATTCTGGCACTATTTTTTTCATTTGTCCAACTATATTATCATTAGATCTACTTTTTGAAAGTTCCAGCAAAATTTCTATATCAGAACAGAGTTTATCATATTCTAAACTACTATCCAATGCAATCATTATCTGATCATTATAAGTAGGAAGTGTTTTTGAATCATCATTTAATAATTCCTCGTACAATTTTTCGCCAGGGCGTAAACCAATGACTTTTATTTCAATATCTTCATTAGGTGTAAAACCTGCCAAGCCGATCATTTTTCGAGCTAGATCAATAATTTTTACTGGCTCACCCATATCAAAAATAAATATTTCGCCACCTTGACCCATCGTTCCAGCTTCCAGTACCAACTGACACGCTTCAGGGATAGTCATAAAATACCTAATAATATCAGGATGAGTTATTGTCAGAGGTCCACCCATTTCTATTTGTTTGGCGAATAGAGGAACGATAGATCCATTAGATCCCAGAACATTACCAAAACGAGTGGTGATAAATTTTGTTGTTTTGCCCTGCGTTAGCACGTGCTGTTGTAAGGATTGAACATATTTCTCGGCGATACGCTTGCTAGCGCCCATCACATTACTTGGATTAACTGCTTTGTCTGTAGAAACCATCACAAACCGCTCGACATCATATTTTACTGACAAATCAGCAACGTTTTTAGTACCGATAACATTCGTTCGCACTGCTTGGCAAGGGTTGTTTTCTACTAACGGGACGTGTTTATAAGCGGCGGCGTGGTAGACCACATGAGGTGTATATTCTTCAAAAACATTTTCTAAAGCAGAAAGATGTCGTATATCTGCCAAGACTGCCACTACTTCAATACCCTTATTGAGTGCTGTAATTTCGAGTGTTAGAGAATGCAATGGAGTTTCTGCCTGATCTAAAACAATTAATTTTGTAGGCTTAAATTCTAAAACCTGTCGAACAATTTCACTGCCTATAGATCCTGCCGCTCCCGTAATTAAAACTACTTTATCATCAAGTTGAGCAGATATGGCATCCATATTAAGTTTTATTGGTTTTCTGCCCAACAAATCTTCAATAGCAAAACTTTTTACCTTTTGAGATATTGCTGCAGAATCTTCCCAGTCCGTAATAAGTGGAACGGTAAAAACTTTAAATTTATAATCTAAGCATTCATCTACGATTGCGACTGTTTCAGCTTGAGTAAGACTTTTTTCAGCTATGATTAGAGCATCAGCCTTTAGCAACCTTAAAATAACCGATATTTTTCTATTTTCACTTACGATCGGCAAGTTTAGAATCCTTTTTGAAGTTTTCGAAACATGATATTTATCTACAAAACCCCTAACGTTAAATCTAGCCGGAACTTCGGTTTTTAGAGCGTTAGCAATAGAAATAGCATTGGCATCTGCCCCGTAAATTACCGTATTGATAAGAGTGTTCTTTTCTGAAACACGGGTGTATGACTCAAAAACATTTTTGACAAGAATTCGAAATAAGAAAAGTAAAAGAAACGAAATTATATAATTGATGAATAACGCCGTCGACATAAACACTTTCTGTCCAGCGATAAATATCCAACTATAATTAAATGCTACTATAGTTAAAAATGCTGCGGTTGTACTAATTAACAGCTTAATAGCATCTATAAATGTCGAGTGTCGAATAATTCCTGAGAAGGTTCGGAAAACCAAAAAGAATAGTGCATTGATTAATACAACTAGTAAATATGCTGGAAGGTAATTAAGTTTATCGTGTTGCGATGGCGACAAACTTGCAACAACAATATAAGTTATAAGGCAAGAAACAACAACGATACCACAGTCAATCAAAAATATCATCCAGCGAGGCAAATATCCAATGGATGTAAATTGTCCCTTAGGAATTTTGTCAACTATTAGTTTAAATATTTCTTTTCTCATAAATATATTTTTCACTCAGGATTATTGAAAATAAGCGAAGATTGGCGTATTAAGAAAAAAACTCATCAAGAGCTGAAGTGATACGCTTTCTATCATTTTCGGTAAGATTTGAACCAGATGGCATACACAATCCATTTTCAAATAATTCTTCGGCAACTCGTCCTCCGTAATATGCAGTGTCTGCAAATACGGGCTGCAGGTGCATCGGTTTCCATAGGGGTCTACTTTCAATATTATAAGTATCTAAAAACTCTCGCAGGTTTGCACTAGTTTTTCCATTGCATTTTGCAGGATCCAACACTATCGCACTAAGCCAGTGATTCGAGTAATAATCTTCTGTAGGCTCAGAGAAAACTCTAACACCCTCAATATTTTCAAAATAACTTTTATAAAATTGATTCATGCTACGTCTCAGAGCTATATGCGCATCCAAAACCTGCATTTGTCCGCGACCAATTCCAGCACAGATATTGCTCATACGGTAGTTATAACCAACTTGTGAATGTTGATAATGTGGTGCTTGATCTCTTGCTTGAGTTGCTAGAAATACTGCTTGATGCTTCTCATCCAAATCTTGTGTGGCTAAGGCACCACCACCAGAAGTGGTAATAATTTTATTCCCATTAAATGAAAGTGCAGCAAGATGACCAAAAGTTCCACACTTTCTACCTTTATACGTACTTCCTAGAGCTTCGGCACTATCTTCCAAAACAGGGATATCATATTTTGCAGAAATTGCCATTATTTCGTCCATTGCACATGGCATTCCATATAAATGTACGGGTATAATTGCTTTGGGTTTTTTTCCTTTTTGTATTCGATCAATTATCGCTTCTTCTAAAGCTTTGGGACAGATATTCCAAGAATTAGGCTCACTATCCACAAATACTGGATGAGCTCCCAAATATTTAATAGGATTTGCAGAAGCAGAGAAAGTAAATGTTTGACAAATCACCTCGTCGCCTGGCTCAACGCCCAGAATAATAAGACCCAAGTGAAGTGCTGCTGTTCCAGAACTAAGTGCCGCTACATTCGACCCTTCGCTTAGATAAGTTTCTAAGTCCTGCTCAAATCCAGTTACATTTGGTCCCAATGGTGCTACCCAGTTGCTGTCAAATGCTTCCTGAACAAATTTTTGTTCATTTCCACCCATGTGTGGGGATGATAACCATATTTTGCTTTCTGCCTCCATTATACAATTAATATTTTTGCACAAATGTACGTATTTGTAGTAGAGATTTTTAACTTTTGTTGAAGACACATATAACTTTTTTCGGCACAAGCGTTTTTACTCAATTACAAAACGTTTAAAATAATAGAAGTAACTTTTATGAAAGTGATCAAATGTCTTAAATAAAGTGAAATCATAAATAGTAATAGTTGGCTTTCGCCGAAAAACCATTGCCTAATTCAGCTTTATCTCAAAGTAACAAGTCATATGCTCAAGTTACATTTAGCAAAAAGACAATTTGTTCTCTTTCGAATTTATAAAACTAATTGGGAGAGAAGTAGTAAATAGATAGCTTTGATAGATTTCAGTTTTTGCAACTTAAGTTGAAGTGGAATGCTCTTCTATATAATCATCAACATCAAAAGTAAAAGGCATAACAGTGTAGCTTATAATTACAAAATCCATCCACAAAGTTCTGTTTTTTGCATACCAACTATTGATTCTAACTTTATCAGGCCAAATAACCTCATCGTTGAAAAAAGTAGGATTTGTTTGCTGTTGCAACAGCACTTCTTCATTTCGATATTTAAGAGAAGCGAGACCCGTAATTCCAGGTCGTAATGATAAGACAATTCGATCATCTCCTTCCAAGATATCAGCATAACCAGCAATATCGGGACGAGGTCCCACAAATGACATCGTTCCTTGCACAATATTTAGTAACTGTGGCAATTCATCTATTTTGTACTTTCGAAGTAATTTTCCAACGGAAGAGATATTTTTTGTTTGGGGGTGAATTGTTTGCAATTTTACAAGCGAAAATAAAATGGAATTTTTACCAATCCGTTCTTGAAAAAATAGTCCAGCGCTATTTGTATCAAACGCAGCAACGAGTATACTAATGATTATTAGAGGAGACAATAGCAACAACATTACTACTGCTAATGATCTTTCAAGTATATTACTAACAGTGTTTTTGATAAATGCGAATATTTAATTTTGTGACAGATTTGCAGCTAGTATTGGATCCGTTATACATCAATAACTTCGATAATAGTACAATTATAAACTAAATACAGTATGAAACCCAATAATTTCCGAGTTTAAAAAAATGAACTTGAACAGTATCAGTTTTGAAGTTATTCAACTTGACCTTAATGATACCGGAATCCTTCTTTGTAAAATCTAATATCATTATGTCTTGACGGTAATCAAAAGTATTATCTCCTATCCATTTAAGAACAGTTTCTTTCACTGTCCAAAATAATGATGCTATATTAGTTTGATGATCAACATCTATAGCATCTAAAACAGATAATTCGTGATTATTTAAAAAACGAGATTTTATTTTCAATATATTGTTGGAGACCTGCTCTACATCAATACCTACGGCACCTTCCTTAGTTAATATCACAGCAACTACGCTAGAAGAATGCGATACATTAAAGAAAAACAGGTTATTATAATAAATTGGTTTAT
>JBBSRP010000079.1:0-12162 GCA_038242935.1 Flavobacteriales bacterium | reverse complement strand
CATAAAATAAAACGCAAGAATCTACAACTTTACCTCGATGAGTTTGTATATAAATTAAATCGAAGGTATTTTGGAGAAAAATTATTCGACAGGCTAGTGATAGCAAGCATTACAGGAGTATGATGTAAAACGGATATGCATCTTTAATATAAAGTTCAGATATAAAAAAAGCTTCATCGCATAAATGACGATGAAGCTTTTTTTGTTAGCTATATCAGTACTGGTTTATAATTCCAAAACTTCCGAAATTATTTTTCACTTTAATATTTCTCCAACTGCATTTATGTTGCATTGTTTTCTGATAGAGAAGTAGTAAAAGTATTACTCACTGCTGCAAATAAAAAGGAGTCGAATTCGACTCCTTTTTAAATCCGATTTTATCTAAAAATTGATAGTCTATTCCCAAAACCAAATATTTTACATAAATAATCTGCCTCAGGAGTTCCAATAAGTCGGGTACAACAGTCTGTGTTTGTAACATCTGAATTCTTTTTTATCTATATTGAAGAGTGCCGATAAATAGGAAAGCGTAACGGCGTCTAGACTTCTTAAATTAAGTGAAACTTCTTTAATAGTTTCCAATCCGTAAACCTGCTTTAGCAAGCTCCAATCACCTATTAAACCAAATTCGAGCACTTTATTAATTAGATGAACTTTATATTTCTCAAAATCAAATCCACTCAAATCTACATCCCAAAAAAGATGTGGCGAAAAGTCGTTTATGGTAATTGGTTTTTCCATTTATCAAAGATAAACATTTTTAAATTTCTGAAATTAAATTTTAAAACTCGCGTATTTTTCTCTGACAATTATTCAAAATTCATGGTCAACTGTATTCTTTTTCTCACTTCATCAACTTCCTCAATGCAGAAACTCGACTTACAAATGAATTTTGTATAATTTCGTTTCAAGAATAAATTCATCATTTAAATAGCTTATTACAATGTAAAAAATTATTTTTGTTTTATGCAAGAAATGGAGCACAACGATTTACTTAGAGGGGTTTTAGAAAAACTAGATTTTTCTATTACAGATAACTCTTTTTTAGATAATTATCCTGAAATTGTGTTTACTAATAAAACTCCCAGCAATCTTCATCCAAAACATTATATTGCATTAGAATTTGCAGAAATTCTGGAGGCAGATGCAGTTTATTTCAAATATTACAACGACAATCGATTTTGTGCTCCTCAAGTGTATTTCTATGACAATTCAACTGGAAAATTTGATAAAAGTAGAATTGCTGAAATCCATAGAAATATATATAGTAGTAATCAAGTTGCCTTGATGGTGTTTATCGATAAAAGTTCTATTAAGCTTTTTGATACAAAAAAATCTGTCGAAGAAATTAACTGCAATCAAATATCTAATCAAAATTGCCTCATAAAGGAAGCTGATTTTGAAATAGAAGACAAACTAAAACTTTTAAAACTCTTTTTTAATGCAAATAAATTAAACTCTGGTCTGTTTTGGGAAAGTACAGAAGCATCAAAGCATTTTCTTAAAAGTACTTCTGCTTATGAAAAATTAGTAGAAATTTTAAATAAAATCAAATTTGGTTTTATAAAAGATTTTACAAAGAATGGATTAAAAAAAGAGTTCGCCGAAGACTTATTATTTAAATGTATTCTTATCAAGTACTTGGAAGAAAATGGGAAAAAAGAAGCTGAAAATTTTTATGAAGAAAATAAAATTGGTTACACTTCTCTCAATGAAATCCTTTCAAATAAAAGAATATTTGAATTATTTACGGCTTTAGAAAAGCATTTCAATGGTGGTGTTTTTGAAATTTCTCCAAGAGATGAAAATGCAAATATAGATGTTGAAGAAAAAGAAAAAAGAGAAATTTATTTAAGAGAAAATAGTCTCGAAATTCTTGCCGAACATTTGGACGGCTATTTGGATAAAGGAAATCAAAAATCATTGTGGCAAGAATATTCATTTAAATATATGCCTATTGAACTTATAAGTAATTTTTATGAAGAGTTCATTCAAAAAGAAGATGATAAAAATAAAGGTACGGTTTATACACCAAGTCATTTAGTTAATTTACTAATAGATGAATGTTTGCCAATATCAGCAAATGAAAAAGATTTAAATGTCAATATAAAACTAGCAGACGTAAGTTGTGGCAGTGGAATATTTATTACAACTGCTTTCAAGCGATTAGTTCAAAGATTACGAGTAAAAAAATGGGTTGAACAAGGAAAGCCAAATGAATTACCAAAACCTACTTTAAAAGAAGTAAAAGATATTTTAACTAAAAATATCTTTGGGGTAGACTTACATCCTACTGCTGTAAAACTAACAAAATTTAGTTTGCAGTTAGCCCTTTGCCAATTAGTTCCAAATCATGAATTATGGACTTGGAATGAAGACAGAGTATTCAAAAATTTAGAAAATGAAAATGTTTTTCAAGAAGATTTCTTTGATTTTTTAACAGAAAATAAGTTTCTTCATTTTCACGAAAGTTTTGATTTAATTATTGGAAATCCACCATTTTTTCCATTAGCAGAAAACAAAGAAAAGCCGGAATATTCCACCATTACAAAAAAGCTAAAACAAAAAATAAATTTTGAATTTTCAGTAAAAATTCCTGATAACCAATTAGCATTAATGTTTTTAGAAGCAAGTAGCGTATTACTGAAGCCCAATGCCGAACTGTGTTTTATTCAAAAATCTACAGCCTTATTATTTAACAAAGGTGTTAAAGAATTTAGAGATAGCCTTTTTAATAATTTTCACGTACATCAAATTATTGATTTTACTTTGCTTAAAAATCATTTATATAAATCCAAAAGTAAAGTAAAACTAGATGACTTTGGTAAACCTGTCTACGAAAACGGAAAACTTCAAAAAACTAAATCAACATCTGTAGAGTCTTGTGCTGTTTTTTATAAAAAAGAAAAAGCAGAAGAATACAATACCTTACATATTGTTTCAAGATTATTGAAAAATACTAAAGAAGGTATGTCTTTCGAATTTGATTATTATGATTTCTACGAACTTTCAAAAAGTCAAGTTTTAACAGACGATACTATTTGGAGATGCAATCTTCTTGGCGGAAATAGATTGAATCATTTGATAAAAAAACTTAATATTAAAAATGATTATCAAACGAATTTAAAAGATTATGTTTTAAATTATTTAAAGATAGATGAAGAAAGCTATAGTGAGGGTTATATGCGAGGATATGATGATGATTCTAAAGAATCTAAAATTATAACTTCTAATTTAAATCTTTTATCTACAAATTTTGATGTGAAGAGTTGCGTATTGTCAGAAATAAATTCGAATCAAAAGTTTATTAGAACTCGAGTAGAAGAAAAATTATATAAAAAGCCTCTAATAACAATTAAAGAGTTAATTAGCAAGAATCAATTTCCGATTGGATTTCATTCAATTGAAAACTATATTCCTTTCGATTCAAGAATCGTTGGAATTTCATTTTCAAAGATTGAAAATGGATTAGAGATTTCGGAAAAACTATATAATAACTTAAAAAGAAATGAAAGAATAAATGCTTTAAAAACTTTATCAACTTGCTCTCAATTTTTTCTTGGTTCATCTTCAGTAATTCAAAAAGCAGATATTGATAATTGGACTATTCCATTAAATTCAGATGAAATTCAAATTTCATTTGCCGAAAGAATTGTAATGAATGATGCATTAGATTATATATATCCTTCATGGTATGAAAATAAACCAAAATTAAATGATAGCGCTACAATAACTGAAATAAATCAATTTGAAAACATCTTTAATCAATCTTTCAATTCCATTTATAAAAAAGAAAACAGAGAGCAACGATTAAGAAAGCTCTACATTGGTATTGATTTCTATGCATTAGAATTTTATTATAGCGTTGAAGAGTATGAAACTGAAGTTATTGAAAATGCTGAATTTCAAATACAAGAAATCATAAAAAATAATAGCTCTCGAAATGTAGCGATAAATAGAGTTTTAAAGTTTTATGGAGAAAATACTATTACTCTTATTAAACCAAAAAATCTTCGTTATTGGTTAAAATCTATCGCTTTAAGAGACGCTGATGATGTATTTGATGATATGATAAAAACTGGTTATTGATGGAAAAACCAACTATTAATAGCAATCCTTCTTACAACAACATCAATACAAATACGTATGTAGATGAAGTCATAATTTTTATAGAACAGAAGCTAAATCTTTATCCAAATTATCTAAAAAATTCTTCTGTATTGCAAGAGTTGCCAATTACTATTGAAGGAGAAGATTTAATAACAGAAAATTTATGTGTTTTTTTTACAGCACATAAAATAAATTATACTTATCAATTTGACAAACAAGATAATTATGATTTCCAATTCATAAATCAATCTAGAGGAAAAGGACATCGATCAAACGATGCTGGTATTATTTTAGCCAACACGATGGGAAGTTTGGGTAAAATTCTTGTAATAGAAGCCAAAAGACTACCAACACCTGGTACTTATCGCAAAAAAGAATATGTTGAAGGAAATTTAGGTGGTATTGAACGGTTCAAAAAAGAAGTTCATGCTCAAGAAATAAAAAACAATCAAGCTTTAATGATTGGCTATATCCAAAGTCTTGACTCAAAATATTGGTTTCTAAAAGTTAATGAATGGATAGATGAGCAAATTCAAAAAAGTTCAAATTCAGATATTTCCTGGAATACTGAAGATAATTTAAAATTTGATTCTCATTTTTCAAATAAAGCAATCGCAAAGTATAATTCTTTACATTCAAGAATTTCACTACCTAAAATAAAATTAATCCATTATTGGATTGATTTAAATTAAAAAATCATCGTCAGTTGTATTCTCTTCCTGTCTTCATCAACCTCCGTTACTTTAACCTGAACGTGTTGATGCAATTTCACTACTTCGTTGACATCACTCACAAATCCCGCCTTGAGTTGCGAAATATGCACAAGTCCACTCTCTTTGATTCCCACGTCGACAAAACATCCAAAATTTGTAATATTATTCACGATTCCAGGTAAGATTTGACCTTCTCTCAAATCTTTCATTGTTCTGATATTTGGATCAAATTCGAAAACTTTTGCTGCTTTTCTTGGGTCGAGAGCTGGTTTTTCTAATTCTTTGATAATATCTCGAATTGTAAGCAATCCAAAATCTTCTGTGATATAATCTTCTGCTTTTAAAAGTGCCGTTTTTTCTTTATTTCGAATTAAATCATTTACTGAAATTTTCAGATTTTTTGCCATCTTCGCAACAACAGCATAAGCTTCTGGATGAACCGCCGAATTGTCTAACGGATTTTTTCCGCTGCTAATTCTGATAAACGGAGATCCTTGTTGAAAAGCTTTTTCGCCTAATCTCGCGACCTTCTTTAACTGCTTTCTATCGGTAAATGGGCCATTATCAGTACGATATTGTACAATATTTTCGGCTAGTTTCTCACCTATTCCGCTTACATAACTCAGTAAGTGTTTACTAGCAGTATTAAGATTAATACCAACTTTATTCACACTTTTCAAGACTACAAGATCAAGCTCATTCCTCAATTTAGTCTGATCTACATCGTGTTGGTATTGTCCTACTCCAATAGATTGTGGATCAATTTTTACCAATTCGGCTAGCGGATCACTCAATCGTCGACCAATAGAAACGGCTCCACGAACGGTAACATCGAAGTTAGGAAATTCGTCTCTAGCAATTTTTGAAGCCGAATAAATAGATGCTCCAGCTTCACTCACAATAAAAACTTGCAAAGGCTTATCAAAAGCTATTTTCTTGATAAAATGTTCTGTTTCGCGCGATGCTGTGCCGTTACCAATAGAAATTGCATCAATTTTATAGGCATTTACCATCGACCTGATCTTTTTCATCGCAACCGCAGTTTCGTTTTGTGGCGCGTGCGGAAAAATCGTTTCATTGTACAATAAATCGCCACGTTCGTCAAGACAAACTATCTTACAACCTGATCTAAAACCTGGATCTATTGCGAGAATTCTCTTTTCGCCAAGAGGCGGCGCAAGCAACAACTGCTCAAGATTTGTTGCAAAAACCTGTATTGAATTTGCATCGGCTTTAGCTTTAGCTTCTTGCAAAATTTCGTTGCTCAAGGCTGGCGCCAAAAGTCGTTTGTAACTATCCTCTAATGCTAGAATAATCTGCTCATTATTGGCTGCTTTGGTAACAAATCTCTCAATACTCTGCAGCGCATCTTCTGGTTCAATTGCAACTTTTACTTTTATAAATCCTTCATTTTCGGCGCGAAGCATTGCCAAAACTCTATGAGATGGCGCTTTGTGTAAAACTTCTGACCATTCAAAATACTGATTAAATTTCTTTGCACCTTCTTCATCAGCTTTTGTCTTCTGAACTTTGGTCGAAATCGTAGCCCGTCGTTGATATAATGATCGCAATTGCTGCCTTACATCTGGATTTTCACTGATCCATTCAGCCACAATATCTCTCGCACCTTGCAAAGCTTCTTCCTCGTTTTTTACGGCGTCTGTTATATATTTCGCGGAAGCGTCATTAATATTTTTAGAATTACTAGAACTCACAATTAGCTTCGCCAACGGCAATAATCCTTTCTCTTTGGCAGTATCGGCGCGGGTTTTGCGTTTCTTTTTATATGGAAGGTAAAGATCTTCAATTATATTTAGATTAAAAGAGTTCGAAATTTTCTGTCTCAATTCGGGCGTTAATTCTCCTTGCTCTTCAATGGTTTTTAAGATTGATTCCTTACGTTTCTGAATAGTTTGAAACTCCTCATTTTTCTTTGCAATATTCTCAATCTGAACTTCGTCAAGATTTCCAGTTTGATCTTTCCTGTAACGAGAAATAAATGGAATTGTACAATCTTCTGAAAGCAATTTTAAGGTCGCTTCTATATTTTTATCGGAAGTATTAACTTCCGATTTTATGAATTGAATTTGGTTCATTATTAGTGAATCTGATTTTTAATATGTTGAACAAGAAGAAATTTTAAAAGAAATTTTGATACAAAATTATAGATTTAGTCGTCTTCAAATCTATAATTTCGTTCCATAAATCTTAATGCTGCTTGAACAATTTCGCCCATAGAAGTGGCGTTTCTAAAATTTACATCAAAAGTCAGTTGGTAAATCTCCTCCTGCAATTGCGCTATATGCTCATCAGGAGCCAATTTTGTGGATTTCATTGCTTCAACAAGACTTTCCAATCTCGCTTTGGTATCAACCAAACGTTTTACGAGAATCGATCGCTCTTCTATCTGATATTGTGTAACTGATTTTGGTTTTAATTTATTTTGAACTAGTTCTGAAAACTTAAAATTCTCTTTGAAAAGGTGTGGTTTATACAATTTAAAGCTGCCTTCGTAACTCTGTTGATCAAAGTCAATAGCTCGAATTTTGAAAATCCGCTGATCAAAATCATAAATCGGAATAACTACAAAATTATACGATCGCATATCTCCCAAAAGTCCAATCATACAGCGTTCGTTAAACTTTACAAACTCTTTTGCAATTTGTGATTTTTCAAGTTCAGAGCAATTTTGTAGGTTTTTTTCTAAGAAAATATCGCCTGGAATTCCTACGATATGCTCTTCGATTAAAGTGTCTTCGTAAACAAGAAAATTTATACTATTTGGAGAAATAATATGTTCCAGTTCAAGACCAAAAACCCTTGATGCATCTGCTTTTTTAATATAAAAATGGGTGTAATTATCATTTAGAATATTTCGAACTTTCACTCGAAAAGGTTTCGAATTACCGAAAGTGCAAAAATCGATATTATCAACATTTAGATGTTCAAAAGTGCTTTCATCTCCATCAGAATGCAGCAAAGCGTAGATTTTTTTTAAACTATTGTCAAGTTCATCTCTTTCAAATTCATTATAGTAGACCCGAGTCCACAAAGTATCCTTGTCTTCGCTATCATAAACGACAACACTACCTTGAAAACGCAGTAAATCATCATAATAAACCCTCGTCTTGGTAAGTCGTTTGTATTTTTGTAGATAAGCTCTAAATGTATCATTTATAGGATAATATTTCTTCTTTAATTGTGGTTGTAATTCGCTCATTGTTTTGCTTTAGCTAATGAAGTAAGGTAACTATAATTATTTTGAAATAAAAAAAATCCTAAGTAATGACATCTCTTTCTATTCGAGCAGAAAGAAAAAAACTTATTACAGGATTAAGTATTGCAAAAATTACTCTATTTTATTGACAAGCAATTTTATCTACTCTGTTTTGGTGCCTGCCACCTTCAAATTTAGTATCTAGAAAAGCTTCAACCATTTCTACAGCTTGATTTATAGAAGTATATCTCGCAGGAATCGCAATAATATTCGCATCATTATGCAATCTTGCCAAAATTGCAATCTCCTTTGTCCAACATAGAGCCGAACGTATTTCTTGATGTTTATTAACCGTCATATTAATACCATTACCGCTACCGCATATAACTATCCCAAAATCTGCATCTTCCGAAGCTACATCTGTTGCAACTGGATGGCCAAAATCTGGATAATCGACACTACTTTCTGAATCTGTTCCGTAATTTTTAACTTCATGACCACGATCTTGAAGCATTTTTACAATTGCATTTTTATAATCGACACCGGCGTGGTCATTGCCTATAGATATTTTCATAATAAGTAAGTTTAAGGTGTAAAATTAATCATATTAATATATTTGTAAGAGGACTTTGGGTTCAAATTAAGTTCTATATAAACAATAAAATAGGCGTTGTTGATATCTTATGCTAATCCCTTAGAAATCAACGAAAGCATTTCGGGCTTAAATTGTTGATAAGTCGTTAACGAATTTTATATCTTTTTTTTGCAATTACAATTAATTTTTCCAAGCAAAAACTACTATCATATATGCAAGGAAACTTTCAAGAACTTTTTGAAAAGTTATTAAGATCAAAAATGCAATAGTCAACAATTTTCTAAATGATATTTATTTACAATTTACCTGTGTTGATAGTTATCAAGATCTGTTAACTAAATATTAATTTCCATTGAAACACTGCGTATTAGCTACTCAAACGGCTGTTAATAACTTGTTATAACAAATCAAATCGTAGCTTTCAATGCTTTTCTCAGAAAGTTATAGCCATTATTAACACGCCATAATAACCACCTAATTTTTATAAATTTAATTAAAGAAAATATTATATATATAATAGATGTTGACAACTGTGAAAAGAAAAACGAAGTAGAAGGAAGTCCAAGTGAGAATTGCAGACTTTAACAATGATGTTATAATTCGTCGTTAATATTTTACCTTTGCCAGTCAGTCTGAATATTGCAGAACAAGAATTTTTGTAAATTTCGGGAGATTATAAAAAATATATGAAAAAAAGACCAGGAAATTCAAGAGGAAAGAATGTAGACCATTCAGATAAGATTTTGAAACTTCTTTCAAGTAATGCCAATAAAGAGTACGATTATAAACAAATTGTTGCGAAGCTGGATTTGGACGATACCAAAAGTAGAAATGAAATAATACGCGATCTCAAGATATTGAAATCCAACAAAAAGATAGTTGAAACTGAACCAGGGAAATACCTTGTTAAGGCGGAAAGTCATGATTACTACGAAGGAACTCTAGATATGACAAGTAGGAAAACTGCTTATTTTGTATGTGAGGAACTAGAAGATGATGTTTTTATCACTACAAATAATCTAAATCACGGTTTAGATGGCGATAGAGTAAAAGTGTATGTGTATAAAAGACGTAGTGGAAAGAAATCTGAAGGAGAAGTTGTAGAGATTCTAGAACGCAAGAAAATGGAATTTGTGGGTGTTATTGACATTCAGAAAAACTTTGCTTTCGTCGCAACGACCAATGTAAAAATGTACACCGATATTTTTATTCCAAAAGATAAAATAGGGGAGGCTCAACAAGGAGACGTAGTAGTTGTAAAGATTGAAGAGTGGCCTAAAAAAGCTGATAGTCCTTTTGGAACTGTTATTAGCGTTCTTGGAAGACCAGGTGAACACGATACCGAAATTCACGCCATCCTTGCTGAATATGGTTTGCCTTATGAATTTCCTGCTGAGATTGAAGCTTTCGCCAAAAATATAGATACTTCCATTTCCGAAGCAGAAGTGGCAAAACGTCGCGATATGCGAGATGTATTAACATTTACTATTGATCCGAAAGATGCCAAAGACTTTGACGATGCGTTGTCTTTTGAGAAATTAGAAAATGGCAATTATCAAATAGGAATTCACATTGCTGATGTTTCATACTATCTCGAAGAAGGAACAATCTTAGATGATGAAGCTTATGAAAGAGCAACTTCTGTATATCTCGTTGATAGAGTAGTGCCAATGTTGCCAGAAGTATTATCAAATTTCGCTTGTTCACTTAGACCAAATGAAGAAAAATATACGTTTTCGGCAGTATTTGAAATAGATAAAAAAGCAAAAATTGTAGAGCAGTGGTTCGGAAGAACGGTTATCAACTCAAATCAGCGTTTTGCCTATGAAGAAGCGCAGCATATTATAGAAACTGAAGGAGACGATACAATTCCTCAAGAGATTTCGATAACTGGAGAATCGTACAAAGTAGATGCAGATATTGTTGAAGCGACTGTAACAATGGATCGCTTGGCCAAAATACTTCGTGCTGCAAGAATGGTAGACGGAGCAATATCTTTTGATAAAGTAGAGGTTAAATTCATCTTGAATGAAGAAAGCGAACCAACTGGAGTTTACTTTAAAGAATCAAAAGAAGCGAATCACCTTATCGAAGAATTTATGCTGCTTGCCAATAGAAAAGTGGCTGAATTTATTGGAAAACAAAAGAAAACGTTCGTTTATAGAATTCACGATGAGCCAAAACCAGATAAACTAGATGCACTTCAGCAGTTGATTTCTAAGTTTGGCTATAGCATAAATTTAAAATCTAAGAAGGAAATTTCAACTTCTCTAAATACTTTGCTCAAAGATGTTCAAGGTACCAAAGAGCAAAATATGATTGATACACTTGCCATCAGAAGTATGAGCAAGGCAAAATATTCTACAGACAATATTGGCCATTACGGTCTAGCGTTCGATTATTACTCTCATTTTACGTCTCCAATACGTCGATATCCAGACATTATGGTTCACAGATTGTTGCAACACTATCTAGATGGCGCAAAATCTGCTGATGCCGAACTTTATGAGACAAAAAGCAAGCATTGTTCAATGATGGAAGGTCTTGCCACCAGTGCCGAAAGAGATTCTATCAAGTATATGCAAGTGAAATATATGCAGGATCATCAAGAAGAGGAGTTCTTAGGCGTAATAAGCGGCGTTACAGAATGGGGAATCTTCGTGGAGGTGATTGCAAATAAGTGTGAAGGACTGTGCCGCATACGCGAAATTAAGGATGACTATTATACATACGATGAAAAGCAATTTGCATTGGTTGGCGAAATTTCAAAAAATATATTGCAACTAGGAGATGAAGTTTATGTAAAAGTAAAAAATGCTGATCTTGTGAAGAAACAGCTTGATTTTACATTTTTACGTAAAAAATAAATAAATAAAAAAAATAAGATGAAAAAGATATTTTTAATAATGATTCTCGCGGGATCACAATTTATGATGGGTCAAACTGCAAAGAATTTAGGAGATTTTAATGAAGTAAAAGTCTTTGACAGAATTGTTGTAAACCTTGTACAAAGCAACGAAAATAAGATAGAGATTGAAGGCACTCGACATGCTGAAGTGGAGCTTATCAACAAAAATGGTGAGCTAAAAATTAGAATGCCTTTTGGAAATTTACTTCAAGGGGAAAACATTACTGCAACTCTATACTACAAAAAAATTCATATTTTAAACGCTGGTGAAGGTTCTGTAATTACTTCTGCTGAAGTTATCAATCAAACAGCTTTGGAAATTATTTCAAAGCAAGGTTCGCAAGTGCGAATCAAAATGGAAGTAAGCAAAGCAGAATTAGCTGCAAGTACCGGTGGAGAAATCTACGTAAGTGGGGAAGCAAAAAATATTGATGCCAGTATAAACACAGGTGGAATTATCGAAGCTCAGAAACTTATTGCGTCTCAAGCAAATGTTACTGTAAAGGCTGGGGGAGAAGCTAGTATTTATGCAACAGATTATATCAAAGCGGATGTTACCGCAGGTGGAGAAATTTTGATTTACGGAAGTCCGAAAAATCAGAAAAAGAAAACCAAATTG
>JBBSRP010000078.1:0-12327 GCA_038242935.1 Flavobacteriales bacterium | reverse complement strand
CAGCTGAAAGATGTTCGGAAATCTGTAAAAATTCCACTTTTGATAATGGGATATTTTAATCCTATTCTGCAGTTTGGTGTGGAAAATTTTTGCCAAAAATGTCTTGAAGTCGGAATTGATGGTTTGATTATTCCCGATCTTCCAGTAGAAATATATCTCCACGATTATAAACATATTTTTGAAAAATACGGAATTCTAAATATATTTCTAATTACACCACATACTTCTTTAGAACGTATTCAATTCATAGACAATGCTTCAAATGGATTTATCTATACTGTAAGTTCAGCTAGCGTAACAGGAGGCAGTTCTGGTTTTGGAAATTTACAATTAGAATACTTTGAGCGAATTAAAAATTTGAACCTTAAAAATCCTCAAATTGTTGGGTTCGGAATAAGTGATCTGCAGACTTTCGATCAAGCAACTGAATTCGCAAAAGGCGGAATAATTGGTAGTGCATTTATCAAACATCTCACCGAAAATGGAATTGAGAAGATTGATGGATTTGTCAATCAATTTCGGTAATGCGCGACTTTAATTTTTAAAATTTAAAAGAATATCCCATCCACATAAAACCAATTTCCATCATCAAAAGTAAATGTAGATTTTTCGTGATGCAGGTTGGCGTTTTGATTTTCGTCGGTGAAAAATGCCTTAAATTCGACAATAACTTCGGCAGATTTAATTATTTCCAACTTCATCCACTTATTTGATACCGACCATTCAAGAATATCAGATTTTTTATGAAATTGTCGTGTAGATTTATGCGTAGTCTGCGCCAAATAATCTGCAGCTTGCGTGCAATATGCGCTGTAACGCGAGCGCATTAATTGCTCTGCCGAAGTGGCAATTTGACTTCCCTCAATAAGTGGTTTGCAACAGCTTTCAAAAGAAAGATTTTTTCCGCAATAACAATTCTGCATCTTATTCAGATTTATTATTTTGGTTAAACCGCTTTGCAATCTGCTTTAGTCTCTCCTTTCGGGACACTTCCGCTTCCTTGACTTTGCTCTGAGATTTGTGGAGCTTATCGTTGTGTTTCTTGATATTCTTCTCGTTATTGCGACTCATAATTGTTTTAATCTCCCGCAAATATAAGAATTGTTATCTAAACTGATTTTCATAGTAATAATGCATTTTTCTTTTCTTTTATAAAAAGCCCTATCAGCAGCACTCAAAAGATCTAAATAGATTTCAGTTTCAAATATCCTATATGCAGTTTATCTGCCTCTGTTGCTTTTGCTAAAACAGTAATTTTAAGTTGGTATTTTAGTTTTGTTTTTGAATTCAAAAGATCTGTAACTTTGTGTGCATCATCAACATCGATTCCGTACTTATCATCAATGTGAGTAACAGCACCTTCAAAGCCGCAGTGTTTATAGAAAGCCGTTTTCTTTGCTATTTTTACTGCTTTTGATAAATCTGTCGCAACGGTCAGTATTTTATAATGAAACTCTTCAAACTCTTCAGGCTTATACCCCCCAAGATTCAAAAAGTACAAATTATTATTATCAGTAATTCTCTCGACTTTCTCTTCAACTTCTACACAATAATTATCTACGATTGTAACTTCTCGCCAAGCATCAATATGGAATTTCCCTGCTGCTTCGGGCCAAAACTTATGGATCTGAGGAATCAATAGTTGCAAACTATCTGCAATGCCAAAAAAGATGTCATGTTGCTCCGTGACGCGACCTTTTGGTGTACAGCCAATCATTACCATAAAAAGTTTAAGATTTTTTATCATTTTATAAAGATAACAGAAACATTAAAAATCTAATATTATTTTGTAGGATGCTCTTTGATATTTGCAGATTTAGTCAAATATGGTAAGTACAAATCAAAAGTCGCTCCCTCTCCCCGCTCTCCGGTGGCAAAAATATAACCTTTGTGATTTTCCACTATCTTTTTCACGATAGTCAATCCAACGCCAGTACCTGAATACTCACTAACGCTATGTAATCGTCGAAACATATCAAAAATCTTTTCTTTAAATTCTGAATCAAATCCTATTCCGGTATCGCTTACTCTAATATGTGAAAAAATAATATCAGATGGAAGATTCCTCTGAGAAATATCATTATCATCAGCAATTCTACTTGAAATATTTACTTGCAATTGAGTTTCAGTTTTTCTGAATTTTATAGCATTAGAAATTAAATTATATAGCAGTTGCCTAAACTGAAAAGGGATTACTGTCACATTACACTGCGCAGAAACTGCTACTAATGCATTATGTTCTTTTAGTTTTTCGTCTAGTGACTCTAACACCTCCATAATCGTATCATTCAGATCTACAACTTCAAGAATGTGATTTTTTTCGGTTGCACTTGAATATACAAGTAAATCATTAATCAAAGTTTGCATTCGCAAAGCCGCATGCTCAATACGTTCAAAATAATATAATCCTTTTTCAGATAAATTTTCTGTTTCTTCAGAAATTACCCTGTTAGCAAATGCCTGAATCTTACGCAAAGGCTCTTGCAAATCATGGCTTGAAATAAAGGCCAAAGTTTCCAACTCTTTATTAGCTTGAAGCAATTCTGCAGCCCTTTTCTCCTTTTGTGCATTCTGAAAAGCAAGTTCCGCATTAGCAATAATTAATTCTGAAGCACGATTTTCTTTTTCTTGATTTTGATAAGCAAGCTCCGCATTGGCAACAAATAATTCGGCTGCACGCTTCTCTTTTTGGACATTCTGAAAAGCAAGTTCTTTGTTGGCAATCACTAATTCTGCAGCTCTTTTCTCCTTTTGTGCATTCTGAAAAGCAAGCTCCCCATTTGCAACAATTAATTCTGAAGCACGATCTTCTTTCTCTTGATTTTGATACGCTAGTTCCGCATTAGCAATTAACAATTCGGCTGCACGCTTCTCTTTTTGGATGTTCTGAAAAGCAAGTTCCTTGTTAGCAACAATTAATTCTGCGGCACGGCTCTCCTTTTCTTGATTCTGATAGGCAAGTTCCGCATTGGCAATTAATAATTCTGCCGCACGTTTCTCCTTTTCCAAATTCTGGAACGCCAATTCTTTATTTGCAGCAAATAATTCTGCAGTATGCTCTTCATTTTTTTTAATCTGTAAAGCAAGTTTCTTATTTACAGAAATAAGCTGTCTATCAGAATTAGAGGAATTTAAATCTTCTGTGCTTTCGGTATCGTTTTCAGTTACAATTTTTACTTTTGTCATTTGCATTCTTTGTACATAAAGATATTTGATTTAAAGTTACTGTTAGCACTTCTGAACATTATAAAATGAAATTTTTTTTGGGCGAATCCCTCGCCATAACGACTAATTTTAACATTCATAATTTCGTAGGCTCGCGCCGGGCTGTCCTCTATATCTTTGCTGCAAGAACAAACAGCTATAATTTGAAATTTTAGTTCTGCAGCAAAGGATGCCGTTCCCATCCCTTTCGCAAATTAAGATAAAAATACACGACTATCTTTAAACAAAAATCTACTTAGCCTAAACCAAGTAGATTTGTGAATTCTCAATCTTTTGACCAAATAAAAAAGAAAATTACTTCTTAGAGTTTTGCTTTTCCATCATTCTCTTTCTCTTGTATTCTCTCTTCGAATCTTTTTTTGAATGCTTCTGTTTTTTATCTGCTTTCATAGCAGCTAATTTTTGCGATTGCTCAGGAGTTAGAATCTCGTTCATCTTTTCTTTATTACTCTGACGCAAATCTTTCATAGTAGCTTTCTTTGTCGCTTCGTCAGCAGTGACATCACTTTGTACTTTCTGACGCTCTATTTTTGTCTCGCTGCGCATCTCAGCGATCTTACTTTTCTGGTCTTCTGTCAATTCTAATTTTTCTGCAACTCTTGCAGTACGCATTTCTTTTCTTTGTTCTTTTGACTGCTCAGATTTTTTATCTTGTGCAAATCCAACAGTACTTACTAAAATACCGAACATCAAAACTGATAATTTAAGTGCTTTCATAATTGTAGATTTAAAATTTCTAAACACATTTCAACTTACGTGCCAATCTATAAATTTAAGAATCTTATAACTTTTCTATTACATAAATAATATACAAATCTCCAGACAGATCGCATCAAACAACGATTTTGTTTATAAGGTAAATCGTCCAAATTTCAAAATACTGTTTGAAATTTCCTTAAGTTTGCTGACTTACTAAAATAAATAGTTCATCAATTTCCATCCTCTTGATAACACCGAAAATAATTTCACAAAAAATAAAAAAGCTATTACAGAAAATTGTCGGTGTGCAAAACCAGTTTTCAAATACCTACTATCTCTCTATTGGTGAAAATTGCCTTACTGATAATATTCTAGACAGATTTAAAATTAAGAGTTTTAGCACGCCATATTCTCACGGGCGTAGCAATCTCGACTATGCAATTAAGTTAGAGGAAGAAAATTACGCAAATCTTTTAAAGTCCGAATATCTGTACAACGATTATGTGGGCGAGACAAAAGTGGTGCGAAATAAGTATTATTCAAAATCAGATAATATCTATAACGACCTTCACAAAAATGGTTTTGAATTTACTCATCACGATGTACTGCAAAACGATTTACAGCGAAAAAGCTATCAGAGAAAAATCGATCGAATGTTATCTTTTGACAATAGCAAAACTCTGAAATTTGTGTATCACTATCGAAACAGCGACGATTTAGACTTAAATAAACTTGTAAATAAAGCAGAAGAATTTTTATACCTTTATGAAAAAAAAGGAATCAGATGTGGATTTATCTTCTTCACACAAGAAATTGTTGCTGAAATTTCAAAAAGATCTATCACTAAAATTCATGATTCAAAGAATGTAAAAGGCTACCTATTAAAAACTTTAGAACTTTGGGCTGGCGATGACCAAGACGTTCTCTGGGCAAGAAATGATGATGATTTGTTGTCCGAAATGATTAAGGAGATAAGCAATTATGACTTTTAAAAGGATCAACATTCCTTTCTCAGTTTTCTGCTTATAAAAATAGCATAATTTGTACTTTTGCTCAAACTGGTCAAACTGCACAAACGCAGTTATACTTCATCTCAATCATGAATTAAATTAAATAATGGATATATTATTTTCATCGGCTTTATTGTTACTCGTGCTTTTTCTTATAACTCAGTTTGTTGATTCAAAACATAGTAAAACACTTAGTAATCTTGCTATCTTCGGAATTCTTGTAGGAATTGTATCAATTATATATGTTCCCTTTTTTGCTTCATCAGTCAAAATAGTATCTCCACTTGAAATTAGTTCTGAAAACACTACCACTCAAAATCTAAAAGTTTATGCAATAACTTTTATAAAAGATGCAAATGATACAATCAACAGAAAGGTCGTATTTGATAAAGAATTAGCACCGAATAAAAGTTCTAACTTTTCAATTGACAAAGATGGCTTAGGAAGATTTTGGATCGTTGCAAAAAATGATTCAAATGAAATCAAATACCTAAAAGATTTTGATAAAAATAGCAATCAAATCGATATAAAAATCACTGAAGGTGAAAATATTGATCAAGTAGAAGCGCAAATCGCAAGAGAGTTAATTTTTGCAATAGACATAAATAAGCAAGTTCTTAATTTTGCAATTTGGTCTAATGTTTTATTAATCGTACTTCTTATTTGGGGTATTACTAAATTGAAAAGAATTAGAAAGTAAATACAAAACTGAAAATAAAAATATATCAATATGGAAAAAATAGAAAGTTTTAAAATCATAGGAGTAGCTACCGAAACTTCAAATCAGAATGGACAAAATGCCGAAGATCTTGGAAATCTTTGGGGAAAATTTACTACCGGAAATCTGATGCAAACAATTCCAAACACCACTGGAAATGAGATTTATGCTATTTATACCGATTACGAAAGTGATTTTAGAGGCAGCTATACGGCAATCCTAGGACTTAAAGTATCATCATTAGATACAATTCCTGATGGTTTAATTGGTCGTGCGTTTGAAGCTGGAAATTTCAAGAAGTTTACTGCAAAAGGAATTATTCCAAACGCAGTTATTGATACCTGGGAAGAAATTTGGACAGATGACAAGCAATTAAAAAGAAAATACACTTACGATTTTGAACTTTATGGTAACAAATCACAAAACGAAGAAAACTCAGAAGTAGAGATTTTTATTGCCATTTAAAAATGTAATAAATTTAGGATATCTGTTTAGAACTCGCCTTTGAAAATTTTTTTAGGACTCTAATTTTTTTAGGACAGTCCAAGCATTTGACCACTACAGAAATTCGTGAACAGTATAAATCTTCTCAACTTTTGTAGTGGTCTTCTCTATTAATACCAGCTATATTTTGCTTAAAAGTGAGGAAGAATCTTATTTTTTAATTAAATTTGAAGGAGTGGCTTTTCAGTCAAAATACTTTTACAATTTATTAAATTCTAATTTATGGAAAATCAAGATAAAAATCAGACTATTCTTTTCGCAGAACGACCATCAGGTATACCAACAAAAGATAATTTCGAATTTAAGGATATCGAAATACCTGAAATAAAGGAGGGAGAAGTATTGCTCAAAACACTTTATGTCTCTGTAGATGCTGGTATGCGAGGATTTATGAATAAAGGTAAAAAGGATGATATTGGAATGAAGTTTGAAATTGGTGAGCCCATCACAAGCAGGTCTGTAGCCGAAGTGATTAAAAGTAGAGCTGATGATTTTGCAAAAGGAGATATTGTTCATGGTCGATTGGCGTGGCAAAAGTACCAAGCAATGGAGAGTGAAAAATTAGATAAAGTAGATCCTGCTTTGGGAGATATTTCCACCTCTGTAAGTATTCTAGGAGTATCTGGCCTTGCTGCATACTTTGGTCTTTTAAAAATTGGAGAAATTAAAAAAGGTCAAACTGTTGTGGTATCTGGTGCTGCTGGCGGTGTGGGAAATGTTGCAGTGCAAATAGCCAAAATAAAAGGCTGTAAAGTAGTCGGAATCGCTGGCTCTGAAGATAAGTTGGATTATTTACGAAAAGATTTAGGAGCCGATGCAGCAGTCAATTATAAAAAAACAGATGATTTAGCCAAAGCTATTTCTGAGGCTTGTCCCGATGGTGTAGATGTGTTTTTTGATACTGTAGGAGGAGAAACTTTTGACGCTGTAATTGAGTCAATTAATAAACATGGTAGGTTGGTTATATGTGGTGAGATCGCCGAATATAATGAATCTAAGCCGCCACAAGGACCTCGACCAAATCACACTCTTGTGCAGAAAAGCGTCAGAATGGAAGGTTATGTTGTTTTTGATTTTGAAGATGAATTTGAAAATGCCAAAAAGAAATTAGCTCATTGGCTCGATAGCGGACAGATGATATATAAAGAAAATTTAATCGAAGGATTCGAAAATATTCCGTCAGCATTTATTGGGTTATTTAAAGGTGAAAATATTGGTAAGCAGATGGTAAAGGTTACTTCTATGAGCAAATAAATGGAATTTGATGTAGAAATTATAAATGCGTATTATACAATAACCCTGTGCGGCATAATAGAATTTTAAAATTCTAAGTAAACTCACAGAGAAAAATTTAATCAAACGTAAAAAGAACTTCCACTTTTAAAGATGGAAGACGATTATCGGGTTTCATTTCAGGTTAAAAATTATTTATTTGAAATATGGGAAGAGATTTGGACAAAAAATTTTAGAATTAGGTTGATATATCCGTACGATTTTGAGGTTGACGGCAACAAGTCTCAGAACGGCGAAAAGTCTGGTATGAAGATTTATTTTAAGTCTAAAATGGTCGCCACCATTCTACAAACGCATGGCTACTATGTAATAAATTGTGAATTTTAAACGGTGTTTGATATATAATTATAACAAAAGGATAAGATCTTTCCATTCTTGTTCCGATTCGTTTTTTTTATGTTTTTTCGTATGATTTACAGCTTTTATTTTGCTGCAATAAGCATGAAAGACTGCAAAACTGCAACAGCAGTAAAAGTTGATGAGTTTATTGGCGATTTTTTTAAATCTGGTTTTACTTTATCCGACTGTGGATTTTAAAACCCACTGTGAATAAAATCTTAAAAAGTCGCGAAATTCATCTGCAACTACAGCAAAAATGTTATTAAACTAAATTACTATTCCCAGTCTCCATCTCGCACATTTTTTGAGGGATAATTTGACTCGAAAATGCGATATTTAAATAATCCGACAACAATTGCTCCGCCAAAGCCATTGCCTACCATCGTAATTAGTAGAAACAGCAAATAGTCTAGAACTGATATAGAATCGGAGTGTACGAATGCTCCAAAAACTTCTAGATTTCCAACAATGCTGTGGTGGAAGCCCGCAAAACCGATAGCGCCTGTAACCATAAATATAATCAAGATACGCGTGAGAGCTTGTATAGTACTATTGAGAAGCCATGTAAGAAGGCCCATCAGCCATCCTGCTGCTATTGCACTTAGGAACAGCGTCAAAGGTTTATGATCTAGAATATGAATACCCACGGCGACCATCGTATCAGTATCAAAAAGATTCATTTCGGGAGCTAGTGAACCTATAAATAAAACAAAGAAATTGCCGCCTAAAATATTACCCACGATCACGATTCCCCAGATTTTGAGCAGATCTAATATTGATCGTTGCCGATTGAGTACAGGAAGTGCTAGTACGGAAGTTTGTTCTGTAAAAAGCGCTGATTTTCCAAGTATTACAAGTACAAATCCAAAAGGATAAACAAGACCAAACATGCGATAGATAAAAGGATCTGCAATCAAGCCGTGTAGCATGAAGAACAGCGTACATACCATGACGTAGCTAAAACCTATTTCTAGCCCAGCGATGCAAGAACTTAGAAAAGTAGCGCGCGGTTGTTTCTTGAAAATTTCCTCCCCTTCGTGAATTACACTACTCAAAATCTCCGTATATTCTTTAGAATATACTGCCTTACTGGAGATTTTCTCCAGATCCTTTTGGTGATCAGTTTGATCCTTCTCTTTCTCTTTCTCTTCGTCTTTCATAAAAAAATTATCAAATAAATTAGATTGACAGGAAGAAAACTCCTCATCAAGTCTGACAGCAAGGTAGATATTTACAAGATTATTTTGTAATAATGAAAGGAATATTTTAACACAAACTCGATTATCTAAATTCTCGCATCTGAGATTTGAAATTAAAATGACTGCTTATTTGACAACTTCTGGAATCTCGTGAGGTTCAGCAGCACAAAAAACCTTTTTTCATCGATAAATTTTTAGTGGTTAGTTCGAACTTTGGGTTCAGAAAAAATACGTGTACAATACAAATATTTTTCATTATTCTTTTCTTAAAAACCATTAATTTCAAATTTAACAAAAAGCGTCTATAAAAGCGTAAAGCCCTAGCCCTGATAGTAGCGGAAATCCTTTATGTCTTTTTTTTTAAAAGACATAAAGATTGAGAGTGGATAGCAGGAAATAGCTCCAAAAAAAATCCCATGAATTTAAGAAATATATGAATCAATGACATTTTCCAACTAAAATATTCTAAATTGAACATTACCTACAATTATTGACAATCATTCAATTTTCCGTTTTATAATCTATACCAAAGACTATATGGATGTATCAAAAATGAAAAGATTATGAGAATTAGCTTTATGTACTATTTGTGGAAGTTATAAAAAATATGATAAGTATTTTCAATCACAACAAATATGTTGTAACTTTATAGTCAAATAGCTGCGCCATGAAGACTACCAATAAAAATACAGTTCCTTTTGATACTAAAAGAAGCGTCGCAAAAGCCGTAGAGTCACAAGGACATGACACGAGTTGGCTTTTAACTTCTGACGGTAAAGATTATACTTGGAATAGTTCTATGGAACGCCTAAATCTTGTGCGCGAAGGGATTCCGTATCAATCTATAGAAGTCATTAGTCAACGTTTAAATAAACCTGTAAAATCTGTCTTGAATTGGGTTGGCATGCCGCAAACAACCTACAATAAGAAAAAAGGTGAGCGTTCTCTGCTGGATAGTAGAGATAGCGAGTTGATATTACTCATTTCAGAATTGATAGATTTTGGGATGGAAGTTTTTAATGGTGAAAATGAAAAGTTTGAAAGATGGATGAAAAAGCCTAATCTTTCTCTTGGCGGAAGCTCTCCGGAGAGTATGCTTGATACTATTACTGGGATTTCTGAAATAAAATTTTGCTTGAACAGAATAGAATTTGGAAATTTTGCATAATGATTGTTTATAGGATAGAAAGAGCAAAATATTTAGAAACTACCTTGCAAGGACTTGGTGCTGCCACTTCTAGTGGTTTTCGCTGGAATAGTATTAACACGCGCTTGGTTTACACTTCCGAAAGTAGAGCATTGGCAACTTTGGAAGTTTCAGTTCATCTAGATTTAAGTGAGGATTTGCCAGAAGATCGTTACTATGTTGAAATAGATATTCCTGATTCTCTAACGATTCTAGAAGTTCACACAAATGATTTACCGCCCGATTGGGATTCTAAACCGCCAACTACAACAACACAAATAATAGGCGATGATTTTTCACTATACAATCAAGCTGCTGTGCTAAAAGTGCCCAGTAGTGTTGTTCCTCGAGAGTATAATTATCTTCTCAATCCGCAGCATCCTCATTTTAAAAAAATTAGCGTGGTTCAGACGCAGCCGATGCAGTTTGACACTAGGATAAAACCTTCTAAATGAGCCTATTTTTGAACAAGTTGCATTCCCCTCAGTGCTGATATCCTGCCATGCTTTCACTACTCTACCAAATTGACTAAGATTTGGCTTTTTTTCACATTTTATTTACTTCTCTAGTAGATTACTGATTTGAAATTGATACTAAGCTTATTATGAATATGTTCTATATAAAATTAAATATAAAAATTCGAACAAAAAACAACTTCAACATCGCGATTTTTAAGATTTTAACAAGCGATTCTACCACAAATAAAAAATCTTTTTTGAATCAATTTTTATGTTTTTGCACTTGAAAACTTGTTTATATTTGCAAGTTTAGAAAGCATTAACATAAACCAAAAAAGCCTGCGAAATAGTGAAAATTTAAGGCATAATCGCAAGTTGATGAATTAGCTTATTAGCATAATAATCTTTATTAAATTTAATTTTTAAATTCTTTATATGAAAAGACAGATCTTACTATCAGTTATAATTCTGATGCTCAGCGCAAAATCTTATTCGCAACTTGTATTCCAAAAAGGATATTATATTAACACTTCTGACCAGAGAATCGAGTGTTTAATATATAATCTAGATTGGAAAAATAATCCTACAAAGTTTGAATATAAATTAAGCGAAACTTCTGATTCCCAGACCCAAACTATCGAAAGCACCAAAGAATTTGCGATTTATGGTATTTCAAAATATGTACGTGCTGCAATAGAAATTGACAGATCTACTGATGATGTAAAAAAAATGGGAAAAGAGAGAAATCCAACTTTTAAAACAGAAACTTTATTTTTAAAATCTATTATTGAAGGCAAAGCGTCTTTGTATTACTACAGAGATGGTAGTTTGAAGAGATATTTTTATAAAAAAGATGATTCTCCAATCACTCAGCTCATTTACAAACGTTACCGCAAGGACGCTACTGGTCTTGCAGAAAACACTTATTATAAACAACAAATTATGAGTGATTTGCAGTGCAACAATATTAATCAGAGAGAAGTGGAGTCAATGCAATACGACTTAAAAGACATGGAAAGATTAATTTCAAAATACAATCAATGTCAAAACTCTACGTCTCAGATTTATAATCAAAAACAAAAAAGAGATTTATTTAATCTGGCGATCAGACCTGGAGTTGATTTTAATAGTTTGAGTATTTCTACATCAGCAGCGAAAGGGAGAGACGTTGATTTTGACAAGCAAACTAATTTTAGAATTGGGCTTGAATTAGAATATATTGTCCCTTATCATAAAAACAAATGGAGTTTAATTGTGGAGCCTACTTACCAGTCATATAACAACGAAAAAACCTATGCAACGAAGTCAGTTTCTGGTGGTATCCTTACTGCCAAAATGGACTATAATTCAATAGAGATTCCAATAGGAATTAGACATACTTTCTTCTTGAAGGAATCTTCAAAAATATTTTTGAATGCGCAATTTGTGTTTAATCTCGACTTAGAATCATCCTATAAATATTTGCGTGCAGACGGATCAGAATTTGACCAACTTGACGTGAAATCTGGAGAAAACGTTGCATTAGGAGTTGGATATAAATTTCGAGATAAATATATATGTATATCCGTAAGTCATCATAATTTTGTATATTTGTTTGATAATAAACTGATTGAGATGAATATTTTTAGTTTTGGAGTAGAATTTAGTAGTGAAGAGGATTGTATCGCACATTTTAAGGTTCAGCGTGATAAAATTG
>JBBSRP010000077.1:0-12380 GCA_038242935.1 Flavobacteriales bacterium | reverse complement strand
TAGCTATAACCATTGTAACTTTTACTGTCT
Source organism: Flavobacteriales bacterium (assembly GCA_038242935.1). Taxonomy (GTDB): domain Bacteria; phylum Bacteroidota; class Bacteroidia; order Flavobacteriales; family Flavobacteriaceae; genus Flavobacterium. Next base: position 12,350 of record JBBSRP010000077.1, on the reverse strand, counting down.
TCACGAGATTTGAAATAGTTGTTTTTTACTTTTTCAATATCTTCCATCAGAATATTACCAGCTTTGATTTTGTCAATTTCTTGGTAAACAATTGGCAATAATGATTCTACTTTCTCATCGTCACATTCAAAATTGATATATAGATTCCCTAATTCTCGAGGTCTCTTTTGCGCATCAAATGTCACAGAAGCTCCGTAAGTACCACCTTCCTGCTCACGCAAAGTTGCCATATAACGAAGTGATAAAACATCAGCAAGCATATTGCCCATCAATTTATTTTTCTGATCGTATTTCATGTCATCTTCAAATTGAATAATAACAGTACTTTTAGGAGATTCCATCGGAAGGAAAACGTCTTTGTCAATTCTTGAAGAAACCCACGCTGTTGTATTGTCTTTGTAAGTCTCTCTCTTTTTTGTTGTTGGAATTCCCGCAATGTATTTTTCGAGAAGAGGTTTTACAGCATCTGCACTTACATCTCCAACAATGTAAAATTGGAAATCTGCAATATTTGCAAAACGCTCATTGTAGATTGTTTGCATTCTATCAAAAGACAAATCATCTATATACGATTGATTGATTAAACGTATTTCTGGATTGTCTTTTCCGTAAACAGCATTGGAAAGACTGTCACTTATTTTTGCATTGATATTTTCAGCTCTGGCTGCAAGTGAGTTTTCTAAATTGCTTTTCAACAAATCAAACATTGCTGGATCAAATCTTGGCGAGGTAAATTGCAATCTATAAAGCTGTAATAGCGTTTCAAGATCTTTGGCAGTAGAATATCCCTCAATTTTTTCGGTAATAGAATTAATTGATGTTCTTGTCATAACAGTCTTCCCAGCAAGTAATTTCTTAAGTTCTGAACTTGAGAATTCTGCAATTCCAGACATTTGCATAAGTGCAGCTGTTTGTCTTAAAGAAGGAAAATCTTTTGGCTCATACAATGACGATCCACCATAACTTTCGGCAGTAACAAGTACTTCACTTTTATTCTTGTCAGCAAATTTATAATGAACAACTACTCCATTACTCAAAGTAAATGTAGTTGCACCAATCTTTTTATTTTTCGTTTCTTTTACGATTTTACCTGGCTTTACATCTTCCTTTTCAAGAAGTGTACGACCAGCAAAACTATCTACATAAGCAGTTAATGAACTATTATTTTCTGCATCCGAAAGAACTTTTAATGCTTCTTCACGAGTAATATTCTTTTCCGTTACAACTCCTGTTACCGCAATCGCTCTATTTTTCTCGGTGAAATTATCAGTCATTCTCTTTTGTAATTCCGCCGTATTGATTCCCGCAAAAATAGCTTTTGCCATTTCAAATTCAGCTGAAATATCTCCCATCACTTTACCATATAGGTAATTGTTTTTTGTAACTTCGATAATGGCAGCGTGCGACTTTTCATTCTCTCTTTCTATAGCATTCTCATAAGAAGTTTCTCTTGCCGCTATAGCACGTTGAATTTCACCTTCAGAGAATCCGAACTTAGCAGCACGAATATATTCAGTAACAACTGCGTCAAAAGCCTCTTTTTGCAAATTTGGCTTTGGCATAATATCAATAGACAACGCTACATTTGTACGAGCAAGTTTACCAAAACCTACATACGCATCTTTAAACGGTGCATTTTGAGAAAGAGTCAATTCTTTCAGTCTATTATTTAAAATAGAATATGATAGATCATTTTCTATTTTTTCTTGTAAGTCTGCGTAGGCATTATATTTAAGTTTATGATTTTGTGTAATCAAAAAACTAATCATCGAACTTGTAACTTCTTTGTCTAGTGCTACTTTAAAAAGAGGTTCGATATTTTCGTTAATAGTTACTTCGTAACGCTCTTTCGAATTTTTGATAGCAGGAATCTTTGAGAAAAGAGTTTTAATTTTCGCCTCTACTTCTTTCGCATTAATATCTCCTACAACTACGATGGCCTGCAAATCTGTGCGGTACCAATCGTGGTAAAAATCTCTAAGTGCTTTGTACTTAAAATTTTGTACAATTTCCATAGTACCAATCGGACTGCGATCAGCATATTTTGAATTATTGTAAAGAATTGGCGTCAATTGATCGTAAACACGCTGTCCACCATCGTTTCTAGTTCTCCACTCTTCTGTAATAACACCTCTTTCGGCGTCGATTTCTTCTTCTTCAAGAGAAAGTTCGTCTGCCCAATCGTGTAATATAAGAAGACATTTATCTACAAGTCCAGGGACATTTGTAGGAATATTGTCAAGATTGTAAACAGTTTCGTCAATTGCTGTGTAGGCATTAATATTTCGTCCAAAGACAGCTCCGTGTGTTTGCAACGTATTTAGAATTGCCTTGTCTGGAAAGTTTTTAGTTCCGTTAAAAGCCATATGTTCCAGAAAATGCGCCAATCCTTTTTGATCGTCATTTTCTAGTATTGATCCAACATTCTGGATGATGTAGTAGCTAGCAGTATTTTTATTTACTGGCGTGCTATAGATATAGTAAGTAAGCCCATTTGCCAAAACACCTTTTGTGATTTTGTTGCTTTCCTTAAGCGGAGTTGTAGGCAAATAGTTTTGAGCGGCGGCTGCAAAACTTATAAGAAAACCTAAAAAAAGATAAATTGATTTTTTCATTATAGTATTGTAGAAATTATTTAAAGTTTATAAGTGCGTGATTTTCGCAATCATATTTGGTTTAAAAACAAAGGCTATCATTGTCGATAGCCTTTATTATAAACATGCATTATAGGGATTAGCAACGCTTATTTATATGCCTAAAGAATCAAACAGTTCTTTTAGTTCTGGTTCGGATGGTCTAGGTGTATTGTTTGAAACAATTTTCCCTTGAGGGTCTAACAAAATAAATTGTGGGATTGCTTCTACATAATATGCTTTTACAAAGTCAGAATCGATTTCTTTATCGGCAAGCAAATGTGTTCCTGTCATTCCTTCTTTTTCAATCATTTTTTTCCATTTATCCTTATCTTTCTGACGATCGATAGAGATACTTACAAACTCGATATTCTTTCCGTGATACTGTTTTTCTAATTCAATCAAGAACGGAACTTCATACTTACAAGGTCCACACCAAGTTGCCCAAAGGTCAATAAACACATATTTCCCTTTAAAGTCGCTTAGAGATTTCTTACCACCAGCATTATCTTCATAGTTCGCAAACTGTGGAGACATCATTCCTGGTTTCAAGTTTTTGTCAATTTTAAGTTGCTTCTCATTCTGAATTTGCATGTCTTTCTTAAAATCTGCAAATCCTGCTTTTTCACGAGCAACAAATTCAGCACCTAATTCATTTGCATTATCATTCAGCACAACTAAATTTTTCGCAATGTGCTCATCAACAGCTTTGTCAAACTGAGCTTTTTCTGTACCAAAGAAAACCATATAGTTTTCACCAATTAGTTTTCCTAAAGAAGCAGATTTTTCACGAATGTATTTATTAGCGACACTTCCATCTCCAGAAAATTCGATTGTTTTTACTAAATTTTTAGCATCAAAATTTAATTTTAAATCCATTCCATTTGCTAGTTCAACTGGAAAGTATCCTGTATAAGTAGCGCTAAAAGAAGTTGTTTTCTTCAAATGTAAAGTATCACTGAAGTTACCATCTTTATCTACTTCGAGAAGACGAGTTTTACTTGTTTTAGGGTTAAATAGACGAAATATTTGTCCTTCTACAGGATTGGTGATTTTACCTGAAATCTTTGCGTAATCTTTTTGTCCTTGGGTTTCATTGCAAGAAATCAGTCCAAATAAGACTGCTGCGGCTAGTATTTTTTTCATAGTATTATTAATTTTCGTTAATCATTATGCGAACATTTTTCTTTTGATGTTGTTTGATCTTCTCAACTTTCGCAGTATATTTAGCGAAAGCTAAAAAAGTTTGAGTTATTAATATCCTGGGTTTTGAATCATTAAATTATTTCCCGTAAGTACACTTATACCTATTGGCAAAATAAATTGTTTAGTATTTGTCAATGATGATTTTTCGTCAAATGCATTAAGATCTCCAGCTTTATGGTATCTAATTAGATCGAACCAAGACTCTCCATTTTCGTAAAATAATTCCAACATTTTTTCTTTACGAATATCGTCAAGTAATGTAGCTTTGTCTGTAAGCTCTTTTTCTTCTACTCCAGCTCTTAGTCGGATAGTGTTTACATCAGCTAGTGCAGCATCAAGATCTCCATTGCTTCTTGCTATTGCTTCAGCTCTGATAAGGTACATTTCCGCTAAACGAATGTAGTAAAGAGTACTTCTAGTTGATGTTGCCACATTTTCGTTTGCAGGATATTTTCCGTTAAGATTAATTCCTTTAGTTGCATCAGAATATGCGAAAATAAATCTAGAATCAAAACCAGACCCAGCGCCGTCAAGAGTACCTTCACCTTCTACCTGATTGTCAGCGATATCTTTGAAAGCATTGCTGTACTTTGTACGGCTTACTTGATACATACCACTTCCACCAGATGGAAGAATGTCATTGTAAATTGCGAAAATAGTTTCTGATGAATTATATCCATTTGCGAAAATAGAAGCATAAGATCCTTCTAATTCATATCCTTCAGCATTGTCAATCACAATTCCCGCCAAAGTTTCTGCAGCTGCATATTCACCTCTATAAAGTTGCACTCTTGCCAATAAAGCAGTAGCAGCAACTTGACCAACACGATAATGCTCTACATATTCAGGACCATTATTCGAAGCATAATTAAGATCTGAAAGGATCAAAGAATATGTTTCGGCTACTGATGAACGTGGACTATATTCTAAACCATTTGCGAAATTTGTTCTGAGAACTACTCCATACTGTGAGCTTGCGTCAAAGTACTCTCCAAAATAGCGTAGTAAATTAAAATATGCCATTGCTCTATGAAACTTCGCCTGAGCAAGCATTTCAGTTTTAGAACTTTCGTTAATACCTATTGCTTTTCCCGCTTCTAATTCTTGAATAAGAAAGTTAGAACCATTGATAATTTTATAGTGAGCATTGTAAAGATTACTGATGTATGGATTCTCTGGTAATACTTGATTTGTATTAAAACCATTGCTACCAGAAACAGATCCTGTAAAGTTACCCACTGTCCCTAAAGCTTCAAGATGTAAAGGGAAAGCGTTTAACTCTAAAACTTTCCAACCACTGTAAATTCCGTTTAATACTGCTTGTGCTGAAAGCTCATCTCTTACAACGTTTTCTGCGGTAAGCTGATTAAATGGTTTCACATCATCAATATTACATGATGAGAATGTCGAAAAGCACAATACTGCTACAACCGATTTTATTATATTTTTTTTCATAATGTACTTTTTTTTAGAATTGTAATTGAACACCAATAGATACCGACTTAGCTAATGGATAAGGATCAAGATTGTTTGCTCCTCCTGTGATACCTGCTGAATCTCCGTAAGTTTCTGGGTCTAATCCTGGATACTTAGTGAATGTCAACATATTAGACGCTGCGATAAATACAGACGCACGGCTTAGTGACAATCTTTCAATTAGATTTCTGTCAAAATTGTATGTCAACTGAATGTTTTTCAACCTTAGATAAGAAGTGTCAAACAGATATTTGTCTGAGATTCTAGAATTTCCAGCAGGATCTGTATAAACCGCTTTAGCATATTTTGCAGATGGATTTTCTGGTGTCCACGTATTAAGGCCGTATTCAGCAGTTTTATTCGGGCCTAAAGTATTGTAAACACCAGAAGGAATTGCATCCCAAATAGTTTCTGATCCTACAGAAAACTGGAAGAAAGCAGATAATGAAAGATTTTTATATGTAATAGTATTGCTGAAACCTCCGAAGAAGTCTGGTTGGATATTTCCAATAATTTCTTTATCTAAAGAAGTAATTTCTCCATCACCATTGGTGTCTACAAATTTGTAATCTCCGACTCCAGTATATTGTGAACTATAAAATCCATTAGGAGAAGCAGCATTCAAATCATCAATTTCTAATTGATCTTGGAAGATCTTTTCTACTCTGTATCCTTTGATTGTTCCAATTGGTTGACCTTGTACGTAATAATCTAGACTAAATTCATTGATATTTGCTCCGTACAATTCTTTCAACTCATTCTTATTAGAAGCCCAGTTAAAGTTTACATTCCAAGTGAAGTTCTCATTTCTAACTAAATCTCCACCAAGATTGATTTCGATTCCCTTATTAGAAACATCCATTAAGTTTGAGTAGTATATTTTCGGACCTAACTCAAGAGGAATTGGTGTAGGAGCAAGAGCGCCAGAAGTTAATCTGTCGTAAATGTCTATACTTCCAGATAATCTATGAGAGAACAATTTGAAATCAAGACCAAAGTTTATCTCTTTCGTATCTTCCCATCCAATTCCTAAGTTTGCTTGAGTATTTGACGGTCCAATTGCTGGACCATTTCCTAAACCTCCAGGAATTACTTGAAAGAATGATACGTACGCAAAATCAGTAGTATTAGCAGAACCTACAATACCGCCACTAGCTCTTAGTTTTAATACATTAATTTCTGATACGTCAGCTAAGAAGTTTTCATTAGCAGCATTCCAACTCAGTGAAAGAGATGGGAAAAACGCTCTTTTATTATCAGGTCCAAATTTTGACGATGAATCTGATCTAAAATTTGCAGTTAGATTATATAAATCTTTATAGCTATAACTTACTCGTGAAAACAGTGAATTTATGCCTATTTCACTTTTGATGCTATTTTGTCCTAAAACTGTACCTGCAGAGTTCTCGTCAATTAAAACATCATCATCAGGAAATCCTTGGTAGAAATGACCACTTCCTTCTCTTTTTGTTCTGTCATATGCAAGTCCAACTAATGCATTGAAATCGTGATTTTCACCTAATTTGAAGTTGTACTTCGCTGTAAGATTAGTTGTAACATTAGAACTTAATCCATCATTTGTTACCAATGAAGATTCATTTGGTCCATAAGTAAAATCTGTTAATGTGTACTTAGGTACAAAAAGTGATGTTTTATTGTAAAAGACGCCTCCATTTACCTCTGCTCTAAATACTAATTTATCTACTGGAGTAAATTCTAAGTATGTATTTCCAATAAAATTGTAAGCGCGAGACTCATATTTATTAGACAATTTTGCAATTGGGTTCGGTTCAAAAGTCTCGAAACCGTATGTGTAATCCGGTTGATTGTAAAAGCTACCATCTGAGTTGTAAACTGGTAAATCTGGTCTTGCTAGAACATTTGCAGTATTGATATTTGTAATACTAAAGTCTACCGCTTCTCCAGAAGTTGCTTTTGTATGAGAGATATTTGCAGTTGCACCAGCTGAGAATTTGTCACTTAACTTAGTGTCAAGAGCCATTCTCATATTGTACTGATCAAATTCATCTTTGATTGTAAGACCTTCTTGATCTACAGCAGAAAGGCTAAAAGAGTGGTTTGTTTTTTCATTTCCGCCGCTAATAGTAAAACTAGTCTGATTAGTAACTGCCAGTCTTCTAAAAACTTCTTTGTTCCAGTCTGTATCCGCAGTTCCGAAGTAATCATCTCTAATTCCATTATTTGTATATTGAAAAGTATCGTAATCCAAATCGATATTTGCAATATTCATCAGGTCAAAATCATTGTAAGATTCTAATGATCCGTCATTCAGTCCATTTACACTATTTGTAATAAGTGTTTTATAAAAATCTTTATATTGACTAGCATTTAAAGCTTTTAAAGTATTTACGGGAGTGGCGAACGTTGAAGAAAATGATAGGTTAACTCTTGCTTTCTGATTTTTTTTTCCTCTTTTAGTAGAAACGATGATTACACCATTTGCACCACGAGATCCGTAAATTGCAGTTGCTGCAGCATCTTTTAAAACATCGATTTTCTCAATATCGTTTGGATTAATTGCTAGCAAAGGATTAACTCCTGAGATAGCATCGGTGTTAAAAACGATTCCGTCAATTACAAATAATGGTTGATTTAATTGTCCTGAAAGTGGAGAAGTCACACCTCTGATATTTATTCTGATAGCGTCACCAGGACGACCGCTATTTTGAGAAACTTGTAACCCTTCTGAAAGACCACCTAAAGCTTTATCAAAACCAATAGTTCCTGTAGCAATTTGCTCTATCTGTGCACTTTTTATAGATGATATCGCACCTGTAACCTTGTCACGAGTCTGTGATCCATAACCAATAATTACAACTTCTTGCATACTTGTAATTGCTTCTTTCAGAACAATTTTGATATCATCACGGCCAGCAACCTTATATTCTCCGTCCTCATATCCTATATATGAAACCTGCAAAACAGCATCATCACCTGAAACAGTGAGTGTAAAATTTCCTAAAGCGTTTGCCATGGTTGCGTTTTGAGTACCTTTTTCAAGAACACTTGCGCCGATGAGTACTTCATTCATTTCATTAAATACTGTTCCCGTTATTGTTCTTGTCTGCTTAGCAGTGGCAACAGGTTTTGCAGGATTTGAAACTAATGAAATGGTTTTACCATGAATCACGTAATTAAAGTCTGCATTTGCAAACGCTTTGTTTAACACATTTTCCAACGACTCATTTGTCACATCAATTGATACAGGCTTTGCATCTTTTGCAATAGCACTATCGTAGAAAAAAACATAATCAGTTTGCGTTTTTACGATATTCAAAAACTTTTTGAACGCAATATTTTTACCAGAATACGTAATCGTCTGAGACGATGCCGCGGCTGAAACTTGCATGGTTAATACAAGAAAGAAAATGGAGGCTAACTTCATAATTTGCCAAGATTTAGACGAAAGTCGATAATTTCTCGACTTAATTTTTAGTAATAAATTCATACATTCGTAATGGTTTTGGTTAATAATAGTACTCGTACAACAGTCTAAAAATTAGAGATCAAAATCAAAAAACCTATTAGGTTTAGGCCGGCGATGCTCGAACATCAGTCGGCTTTTTTTTGAAATCTTTTCTTTGTTTTTATTATTAAAAAGGCAGTTTAATTTGAAATTAAAACCGTTCGTCCTTCAAGTTTAAATTTTACTTTATTTAATTCTAAAATTTTTAATACTTCCAAAAGTTTTAAATTTCGCTGAATCTCTCCTTCAAAATTTCGTTTTGGAATTCCATTCACATACAACACTTCCACATCGTACCATCTACTTATTTCACGCATAACTTCTTGGAGGCTTGAGTTTTCAAAGTAGAATAATCCATTTTTCCAACTCATTACCTGTGACAAGTTCACATTTTTTTCAAGGCTAATATCTCCCAGAGCGTTCACTATTGCTTGCTGACCAGGATATAATTTCTTAGACTTCATATTTTGATTGATAACAACGCTACCTTCAAGAAGTGTAGTTCTAACCACTTCTTCGTCATTGTATGAATTGATATTAAAATGAGTTCCAAGAACCTCAACTTGCATTCCGCCAACATCTACAATGAATGGTCTGCTTTTATCTGAGCTAACTTCAAAATATGCTTCTCCTGTTATGCTAACTATTCTAGTTTTACCCGAAAAAGCGGTAGGAAATTTAATTGAAGAGGAAGCGTTAAGCCAAACTTTGGTACCATCAGCTAGTTGCAAATTATATTTTTGAGCTTTTGGAGTAGACATCATATTATAAACAGTAGTAGCTCCTTTTTGCGAATTGTAAATTAACTTTCCGTCTTTATTGGAAATTGTCGTATTTGATTGCTGTGCAATTTTTCCATTTCCAAGACTATCCAAAACAATTTGTGAACCATCAGCAAGTGTAAGAACTGCTCCTGAAACTGCTGCGGTAATTTCTTTTGGTGATTCTTCTACCATCGCCATTTGAGTTTCCTCCACCGGATTTTCAGTAGCAACATAAGTTGCGCCAACTCCTACTGCCAATAAAAGCGAAGCTGCAACTACCCAGTTTTTCCACATAAATAATTTGACTTCTTTAGGTTCTGAAGTGATTTGTGTTGAAGTGATTTTTGAATTCAGCGTCTCAAGAAATTTCTGAGTTTGCTCTTCTGTAGCAAAATCGTTTTTCGCTTTCGCTAAATTGTCTCTCATTATCGAATCTAATGAGTCAAAACCTTCCTGCTTGTCTAGCATTTCCAGCAGCGTCAACTTTTCTGCAGAAGTAATTTCGCCAGAGATGTAGCGCGATATCAATTCATTAAATTCATTTTCCTGAAACATAAATATAATTATTTAGTAACCTTAGTAATAGTCTCTATATATAAAGACGACAACGGGTGACCAAAGTGGCAATCGAAAATGAAAAAATTTAAGTTTTTTTTTAGAAATAAAAATAAATCAACACTAAGATACTGATTATGTACTGATTATGAATATGAGTGCGCAGAAAATTTAATGCCTCTGCTAGGTGCCAACGAACTGTCCTTTTGGCGATTCCTAATTCGACACTTATAAAGTCAGAATCTTTACCTTCAATTCGGCTTAGCAAGAAAACGGATCGACGTGGCTCCGTCAATAAATCGGCGCCTTCCTGAATGATGCTAACTAATTCTTGAAATTCAAACTGCTCATCGGGTTTAAAAAACATCTCTTCTAGTTTCTGTTCTTTGAGAGTAGTAGTTTCTACAAGTTTCTTGCGAATGTGAGTGATAATAAGATTGCGACTTACAATAAATAAGTAATTGTCAAAACTTTTAACTTCTGTAAGCTTTTCACGTTTTTCCCAAAGTTGAATAAAAACATCTTGAGTAAGCTCTTCGGCAACTTGGTAAGACTTGACAAAAGTAAGCGCATGCTGCAGCACTTTCTGCCATCTATGTTTTACCAATTCTGTAAAAGCAATAGAATCTCCTGCCGCTACTTTCAATAAGAGCGAATTGTCTTCGATACCGCTAATGGGACGATTCATCATTGAAAATAAAATTGATTGCTTCTATGCCTGAATTGACAAACATAACTATTGTAGGATTAAAGTAATCAGAATCTAATGCAAATTTACCATAATATCTAAAAACCATTATAAGTAAATTCAATAAATACATGAAATTGAGTCGCAGAATTCATGTTTTATCCTTTTGGGATAGCATCAATTAATTTCTTTGTATAACTACTTTTGGGATCTACGTAAAGTACATCTGCATCAGCGGTTTCTTCAATCTTCCCTTTGTTCATTACTACTACCTGATCTGACATATATTTGACAACAGCTAGATCGTGTGAAATAAAAATATAGCTAAAGCCAAAATTATCTTTTAAATCATTCAGAAGATTGAGCACTTGCGCTTGTACCGAAATATCCAAAGCTGAAACTGACTCGTCGCAAACAATCATCTTTGGTTGCAAAGCGATCGTGCGTGCAATACCGATACGTTGCCGTTGTCCTCCTGAGAATTCGTGTGGATATCTGTCAAAATGTTCAGCAGTAAGTCCTACTTGTTCAAGAATTTCAATCGTTTTTGCTTTTCGTTCTTTGTCATTTTTATACAATTTATGAACCTGCATAGGTTCCATAATTGCTTTTCCGACTTGGATTCGAGGATTTAAAGATGAATATGGATCTTGGAAAATGATTTGAATTTCTTTTCGAAGATTCTTCAATTCTTCTTTTCTGATGTTGGTTATATCCTGACCGCGGTAAAAAATTTGTCCTGCAGTTGCTTTGTCCAGTTGAAGAATCGCATTGCCAAGTGTAGATTTTCCACAGCCAGATTCACCGACAAGTCCGAGAGTTTCACCTTCATACAGTTTTAAGCTTACATCGTCTACCGCTTTGAAACTTTTGGTCTTGCCAAGAAATCCTGCCGAAAAGAAATACTCTTTTTCAAGATTCCGAATTTCCAATAATGGTGGTGTGGAGTATAATTTCTCTAATCGAATCTTTCTCTTTTCAGGACTCACAACCTCAGATTTAATTTTATTTTCGAGAAAATCTTTGATTGTTGGTAGTCGGTCGAGTCTGACATTTAGCGAAGGTCTTGCGCTAAGCAAAGCTTTTGTGTATTGATGTTGAGGATTGGCAAATAATTCTTTGACACTTCCCTGCTCAACAATACTGCCTTTGTACATTACAATTACTTTGTCAGCAATTTGAGAAACAAGAGAAAGATCATGTGATATAAAAAGAATACTCATTTTTGTTTCTTTCTGAAGATCTTTCAGAAGCTGCAAAATCTCCTTCTGAACAGTTACGTCTAATGCTGTTGTTGGTTCGTCCGCAATCAGAAGTTTGGGTTTGCACGCAATTGCCATCGCAATCATCACTCTTTGTTTTTGTCCTCCAGAAATCTGATGCGGATATTTGTCAAAAAGCTGTGCTGGATCTGGCAGTTTTACCTGTTCAAATAATTCTATTGTTCTTGCTTTACTTTCAGATTTGGACATTTTGGTATGCTGAAGCAAAATTTCCTGCACTTGCACTCCACATTTGGACGAAGGGTTTAGAGAACTCAT